>JAQUOK010000031.1 GCA_028717165.1 Victivallaceae bacterium
AACGTCGACGCCATGGATGAAGTCGGCCCGGGAGATATTGTCGGGATAATCGGCCCGGACAGTGTTTTTACCGGAGACACGCTGTGCGACAACGCCCGGCAGGTGCTGCTTAACAAAATCGACTTTCCCGAACCGGTTATCTCCATGGCCCTGGAACCGAAGTCGGCAAATGACAAGGACCGTTTGTATTCAAGTCTGGAATTAATGTGCCGCGAAGACCCCACTCTGGAAATGGAGGAAAGCGAAAATACCGGCCAGCTGATTATTTCGGGCATGGGCGAACTCCATCTGGAAATCTGCACGCACCGGCTGCAGAATGAGTTCCGGGTCAATATCCGCTACGGCAAACCCCGGGTGGCATTCCGGGAAACGCTGCTTAACTCCTGTACGGTAACCGGGGTTTTTGATAAAATAATCGGCGACCGCGAATTGTATTCCGAGGTGAGCGTCACGCTCCAACCCGAAAAGCTTCCTCAGGGAATCCATGTGGAATCCGCGGTCAGGAACCGGAATATTCCCGGTTCCTGGATAAGAACCGCGGAAAGCACGCTTACCGCGGCTTTGAAGACCGGAGGCAACCTGGGGTATTCCCTGACCTATATAAAAGCCGTAATTACCGATATCCGGGGCAGTATCGATAAAACCACCGACGGTTCTGTTGCCGGCGCCGTCATTGACGCGGTCAACCGGGCGATCGCGACCGGGACCAAACTGCTTGAACCTCTGATGAAGCTGGATATAACCGCACCGGAAGACACGGTCGGTGAAATTACCGGTTATCTGCAGATGCGCCGCTGCATAATTAACGGCATAGACAATGTGGCGGGTTCGAAAGTGCTGCATTGTGAAGTTCCCCTGGCGGAAATGTTCGGTTTCAGTTCCGCGCTGCCGAAATTGTCCGGAGGCCGGGCTTCTTTCAGCATGGAGCCTTTCGGTTACCAGGAAATTTCCCGGGATGACCTTCAGCGCCTGGGCGATGATAACGCAATCAGTTTTTAACCCGGAGGAGTATTATGAAGAAGAAAGCGCTGAACAGTTTCGCTCTGTTCCTGATCCTGTTTTCAAGTCTTGCAACCGCCGCCGGCCGGCCGGGTGTGGATTACGCGCTCATCCGGCGCTCACCGCGGAAAAACGTTTTTTTCATGGGCTCGGTGATGCTCTCCCGTTCCGTGAAACTTTCTTTTCTCAGTAACGTCCAGCTTACCTATGTCGCCTCCGAAAACGAAGTCGTAAGAGGTAAAATCACGGATGCCGACGGCAACACTATTTACCAGGGAGACGCGGTCGCCAAAGCCCGCAGCACTAAAGAACAGATCATAGTGAATATTGCCGGCCAGAAAGTAAAGAAAACGAAACAGACCCTTAAAGACGCTTCTTTGAACCTGTCCAGAACTAAAAAACTCTACGAACGGCATGTTTCCAGCGAACGCCAGCACGAACAGGCGGAAAACGATTACCTGCAGGCGGCCAGCGATTATGACGTTGGCAGGCTGGAACTCCTTGAAGCTCAGACAAATCTGGAGAATATGACTCTGAACGCCCCTTTTTCCGGGGTCATAGAAAAAGTTTTCGCTTCAGCGGGAAGCTCCTTGTGTGACGATCAGCCGGTTCTGGTGCTTTCCGTATTCGATCCGATGTCGGTAAAAGTAGAACTCCATGATGTCGTAACCGACCTCCTGTGCGTCAACGATCAGTATCTGGTCTATCCGACCGGTTTTCCCCGGCCGGAGCCAGGCTGGCTGAAAACGGAGGAGATTTTCACCAGTTACATGGAACTGTCCGTCAAAAACCGCCTCATTCCGAAACGGAAACTGAGTCCGGATGAACAGAAACTGCCCAGAATATATTCCCGCATGCGGGTTATTGAAACTCGCGATAAATTATGGGTTCCGGCAAGCGCCCTTAAAAAAGATAAGGAGGGAACGTTCCTCTGGGTTATATCCCAGAGCGCCGATTGCAGAAAGCTGAAAACCGGAAAAGTCAGGGTAAAAACAGAAAATATGTTCATTCAGAAACGTTCCGCCCAATACCAGGCGGTCGAAACCGCGAACGGTCTGAAAGCTTCCGATATAGTGGCCGTAAGGACGGGAGATAATCTGCTTGACGGCGGTCTGGCCGTCATGTATGACAGCTGCTGGCTTTTTCAGCCGGACGAAAAAGTCTGGGTATCAATTCCGCATCTGACTGAACATATGTACACGGTGCCGAATGATTCCATAAAGACTTTCAGGGAACGCTCCTTCCTGCTGGTCATAGACAACAGCGGCCACGTTGCCCCCATAGAGGTTTTCGTATATGACCGTTCCGGGCAGAACGCGGAAATCATCGCCAAAAATCTCAAAACCGAAATGAAAATAATCTGTACCAAAGAATCCGGACTCCTTTATCTTGGACAGAAAGTGGCGTTAGGCAAAAAAGTTGTTTTTTAACCGGCCTGCGCAACCACAAAATCCACGGCGTTGCGGAAGAAAATGACGCCTTCGCCTTCGGCGGCAAGCCTGCCTTCGAGTTTTTCTTTGGTCCAGGTCGGGGAATTAAACGGTGATAAAAAGGCTTCGGGGTGCGGCATCAGACCGAAAATCCGGCCGCTTTCGTCGCAGATACCGGCAATGGCGTTTAACGCGCCGTTCGGGTTGGCCGGGAAATCCGTTGCGACGGAACCGTCCTCTTCAGCGTAACGCAGGGCGACCAGATTCCTGCTCTCAAGCTCCGCCAGAACATTTTCATCGGCAACCAGTTTACCTTCGCCGTGCCTTACCGGCAGCTTTACCAGATCGATACCGTGGGTGAACACGCATGGGGAATCGGGATTGGCTTTCAGATATACCCAGTCGTCACGGAAAACACCGCTGTCGTTATGAGCGAGAGCGACTTCCTGTTCAAACAGCCTGCCGTCCAGGGCCGGAACCAGTCCCAGACGGGTTAAAGTCTGGAAGCCGTTGCATATTCCGATAACCAGTTTGCCGTCGGCGACAAACTGCTTGAGCTCATCCCGGAGTTTCGCTTTTATGCGGTTCGCGAAAACGGTTCCGGCTCCGAGATGGTCACCGAATGAAAAACCGCCGATAAAGGCGAGAATATGATATTCGTTTAAACTGCGTTTACCGTTAAGGAGGTCATTCAAATGCACCATTTCAGGAGCAGCGCCGCAAAGCTTGAATGCCGCGGCGGTTTCTTTTTCGCAATTCAGGCCGAATCCGGTTATGACAAGGACTTTCACATCTGACTTTTTCATTATTTTTCCTGATATATTGATTTCTGGTAATTTTTACAAGTTAACCGTATATCCGCCAAAAGCAAATCTTCTTATCAGAGATACCTCAAAACTTAAAGCGAGGCACAGAAATCCTTCAGCCTTGCGGCGGCTTTCCTGATATTATCTTCGCCGCAGGCGTATGACAGCCTGATCTGGCCCGGAGCCGCGAACGCTTCGCATGGGATGGCGGCAACTTTCTGTTCGTCCAGGAGCTTCGAACAGAATTCGCTGCTGCTCAGGCCGAAAGATGAAATATCGCACAGCAGATAGAAAGCGCCCTGCGGACGAATACAGCTTACGCCCGGAATCGCGCTGACCAGCGAATAGATCAGATCGCGGCGCGCAGCGAAAGCCAGGCGCATTTTTTCGACTTCAGCGTCAACTTCCTTTAAGGCCGTAACAGCGGCGTACTGTGCGAAAGTCGTCGGGTTTGAAGTGGTATGGCTCTGAAACGCGGCGATTTTTTTAGTGAGCCACAAAGGAGCGGTCAAATACCCCAGGCGCCAGCCGGTCATGGCATAGGCTTTGCTTAAACCGTTGACCGTAATGGTGAGCTCATTGATTTTGTCATTCAGGGAAGCGATGCTTACATGGGGTTTGTCATCGTCATAAACCAGTCTTTCATAAATCTCGTCGGACAGAACCATGAAGTTTTCAGCTACGGCAACAGCAGCGATTTTTTCGAGCGTTTCCTTACGGTAAACCGCGCCGGTCGGGTTTGACGGCGTGTTAAGTATCAGCAGGCGGGTATTTTCCGTTACCGCCGCTTCCAGTTCGGACGGCAGGAGTTCATAATTGTTTTCCGGCCTGGTCCCGATAATCACGCATCTGGCGCCTGTCGCCTTAACTATCTCCTCATAGCTCAGCCAGAACGGGGCCGGCAGGATGACTTCGTCGCCGGGGCCGCAAAGCGCCGCAACCGCACTGAAAACTGAAAATTTAGCTCCGGGAGCAATAATGACCTGGGCGGGGGTTGTTTTAATGCCGTTTTCCCTGGAAAATTTTTCAACAACCGCCTCCTTGAGTTCCATGATCCCGCTTGCCGGCGTATATCCGGTCTTGCCTTCGTTCAAAGCTTTGATCGCGGCCTGCTTGATGATTTCCGGCGTATCGAAATCAGGCTCTCCGGCCGACAGACTGCAGACGTCAACCCCCCGCGCTTTCAGGGCTTTGGCCGCGGCGGTTATGGCAAGGGTCGCCGACGGCGTCAGGCCGCCCATGAAACCTCTGGAATTCTGAATATCTTTCATATAGTTCTCCCATGTATTTGTATGTTGAAAATGGAAAAATCAGTCCCGCTGCGATAAACTCTTGCGGAAGAAAATCTCCGCAGGAGTCGCGAGCTAATATATATAGCCATTTTTTTGGAAAAATCCAATTCCAAGCGATTATTTTCCCGAATTTGCCGCTTTTCCCGCGGAAGCGCTTTAAAAATGAAGATAAACAGAGTATATTAACAGTAAGCTCATAAGCATAAATAAAAAAGACATACGGATATTAAACATGGTTGCTCCGAAAGGATATTCGAACAAACAATCGGCAATGCTGCTGGGCCTCGGACTTGACAATAAAGACGGCCATAAGCGGGTTACCAAGGGCGAAAACTTTTATTTAGTCGGCGGTTCCGAGGAGACTCACGACCATATGGTGGAAACCGCCGTCAAGGTAAACGAAAAACTTGCCAAAAAAGGCAAGCATCTGTCAGAGGTTTCCAAGGAAGAATTTACCGATATAATCCGTGAAGCCAGTTCCTAACCCCGTTTTTATTGAACATCGAACATCGAATGAATGACGAATAAAAATGCCGGATGTAACGGCCTTAAACCTTAATACTCTCTTGTGGAATTTATATTCCGCCAAACCTGTATGAATTACATTCAAGCTGTTAAGAATACCGCTCTCCGTCTGCAAAATGCCGGAATTGAGGGAGTTGCGACGGAAAGTGAATTGATCCTTTCCGAACTTGCCGGATGTTCCCGGGCGGAACTCTTTCTGCACCCTGACCGTCAAGTCCTGCGGGAAACCGCGGAAGCCCTTGAAAAAATCGTTCGCCGCCGGGAAAAACGCGAACCTCTGCAGTATATCCTCGGCTATGCCTGGTTCATGAAACTCAAACTGCTGGTCACCCCTGCCGTACTCATTCCGCGCCCGGAAACGGAACTCCTGGTCGAACGGCTCATTAAAACCGCCCCCCCTGGGGGAACGGTACTGGATTTGGGAACCGGAAGCGGGGCGATCGCGCTGGCTCTGGCCCATGAACGCGGCGATCTGCGGATTACCGGGGTTGACGTCAGCAGTGAAGCTTTACGGGTCGCCGCCGCCAATCGGGAAAAATATGGGCTGGACCACGTTGAACTGCTGCAGAGCGATTTGTTTTCCGGACTCCGGGGACGCCGTTTCGACTGTATTGCCGCCAACCTGCCGTACGTCAGCGCAAAAGAATATTCTGAACTCATGCCGGAAGTCAGGAACTTTGAACCTGAACTCGCGCTCACCGCTCCCGAAGACGGCCTGCTGTTGATCTGTGACTGCATAAAAGCAGCTCCGGCGCATCTGCTTCCGGGCGGAACTATAATTTTCGAAACGGGTATAACGCAGGGCCGGAAGATTGGCGCAGCTTTAAATGACGTGGGGAAATTTAAAAATATCGAGATTATCCCGGATTATTCCCGGCGCGACCGTTTTGTTGCGGCAAAACTGAAATAAAACCGGACTCAATCCTGAATTACTTCTTCTTCCTCAACTAATTCGTATTCAAGCCCGTTAAGCGGATTGGCGTTTTTTTGCGCTTCGATCAGCTCGATAAGCAGTTTATTTGTCCGTCTCTGTTCAACGGTAAGTTCCTGAAAGGAAATTTGCATTTTGCGGATATTTGTTCCCATTCCGGTAAGATCGGTCTCGACATTTTTACGGAAGGAAGTAAACTGGGAGCATAGTTTTGAAAACTTCGCAAGCGTAAGAATAAAGATCAGCCAGGTTAATGCGCAGCCTACACCGAGGATAATATATTCTACAGGAAGTTTCGCCATCTAACAGTCCTCCGGTAACGAATTCAAATTAAATTATCATCATATAAAAATACATTATGAGCCCGATTTTGCAAGCCGTTATGGAAAAATAATACTATGAATATTAATTTAGTCCGCAAAATTCACGCCGGGCACAGCCGTTCATTTTTCTACGGCATGATACCTTTGCCGTCGTGCGGAAAAACCTGATTTGTCCGACAATTTTGGCGCCGCTTGTCGGTCCGGTCCCTTATTTTTATTGGCAAGGAAGCGGTTTTCTCCTTGTATTTAGCGTCTTTACAGTTTATTTTTATTAAAATTATAATAAGAATGGAAGGTATAAGATGTATAGACTGATCAGTTTAGGCGCCCTGCTTGCCTTTATGGCCGCGGGCTGTATAAATTATCACTATAAAGGCGCCAAATTCGAACCGACGGCAAAGGCCAATATTTATGAAAATGAAAAGAGCGTTCCCGATCAGAAATATCTGGTAATGGGCAGATGCGTCGCCTCCGGACGCTACAGCGAAGTTACCCGCGAGGAAATATACATCCGTCTCCAGAAGGAAGCTGAAAAACAGGGCGCCGACGCCGTCCTGATCACCGCCTACCAGATCGTTCCCACGGGATTTTCCGAAGAAAGCCTTCTGGGACAGGACTCCGTGAGTCTGTGGTCGGAGGGAAGCGTAACGAATTCCGGCTGGAACCAGCTTTATGACAATTTCGACCAGTATTACGGCCAGATCGGCCAAAAGGATAAAAGTACGACGCCGCTTTCCTATACGCGGATCGTCCGGGCGTCATTCCTGAAATACGACAAAAACCTGCCTAAAGATTTTGATATGGCGGCATTCGAGAAGAAATGGCACAAATGGTCAAAATCCCTGAATAAGATCAAACAGCCTGTACCCGTAAAACCCCCGGCCACGACGAAAACGAAACGTGATATCGTGAACTTCCGGGATATGAATTGATATGATATTTTTTTGAGGTGCGCTATGAAAAAGCAGCAAATCACTTTCGAGTTTTTCGGAAATGAACAGGAAAACGATAATACGTCCGAAACAGCTCACCATACTGATGACGCCCTTGCCGCACAAACTCTGCCGGAAACGACGGACACCGGGCAGGCGCTGACGCCGTTCAGAATGCGCCAGGCGGCGCTTAAATGGCTGGCGAAGCAGAACCCCTGCGGCATCGGGACGAAAGTAGCTACCCGCATATCAAAATATCAGGTCGATGTCGCCGCTTTCTGGTCATTGCCGGCCGGGGCTCGGCGCCGGGTTGAAAAGACCGTCCTGGTGGAAATCCGCAATAACCGCGACCATTGCTGGCCCGACTGCAGCAACCGGGAAGCCATTCTGAAAAAGATCCGGGATCTGAAGGCGGAAAGAACCGCCCTGGAAAAACTGATCCGGCAGGACGAACCGGAATTGAAAGCGAGCGATACCCTGTTCGAGGAATATGAATGCTGGGACTACGAAAAGAGCCGGAACCCGCAATATCATGACTGTCTGGCCAAACTGGAGGAGCTCCAGCACAGTTTATATAAAGGCAGCCGCCTGGAACTGATCAGGCAGTCCCAGACCGCCGATTTCATTTATGTCGCTCTTCCGGAAGGTACGATCCATGCCGATGAACTTATTGACGGCATAGGCCTGCTGGCGATAAAGGACGACCTCGAAATAGTGGAAATAAAACCCCCGGACGCGTTGATCTGCAATGCCCAAAACCGGAATCATATAGTTCAGAATATCGCTGTTGCCTGCCGCAAAAGCCTGCTTTTCGCCAACGGCGTAAATTTATCGAACGATCGGATATTCATTACCAATCCGCCACGAAGAAGACGTAAATAATGTCCAGGTTTTTACTGAAAATACGTTATCTGATTGAATATATCGCCTGTCTTGGAGCTTATTTTCTGCTGAAATTGCAACCTCACTTCATAGTCAAGGCGATCGCCTGGTTCTGGGGAACGTTCACCTACCGCCTGCCGCAGGTAAGCAAACTGGTAAACGCCAATATAAAAACGGTTTTCCCGGAAAAAAACATGCGGGAAGTAAAACGCATCGGGCGCGCAAGCATGATCAACATGCTTCTCAATATCTTTGAATTTCTCTGGATGGTGAACCGGCGGAAGCGAATCGAAAAGTATACCCGGATCGCCCCGGAAACCGTCAAAGTCCTGACGGAATATGCGGCGGGCGGCGCCCGTTTAATTATGGTCAACCCGCATCTCGGCAGCTGGGAGGCGTCCGGCCTGATGGTGCCTTATTACCTCGACATGAAACTGGCGGCCGTCGCCACTCCGCTCGATAATCCGTATCTCAATAAGTTTTTCAACTCCGGCAACCGGGAAAAAACCTGCGGAATGCGGATTATTTTTTCACAGGGCGCGATCCGCTCGGCGATAAAAGCCATGCGCGAAGGTATGAACATCGGGCTCCTGATAGACCAGAATACCAAAGTCAGGGCCGGCGGCATTTTCGTTGATTTTTTCGGACTTCCGGTTCCTTCCAGTAAAGCTCCCGCGGAACTCGCCCGTTTCGCGCTCAACAACAAGATCAGAACCGAGATAGTTTTCGGGGTTTCCCTGCGCGATGAAAACGGGATTTTAATCGGCCGGATCCGGTCTTTAAAAAAGCCGTTCGAACAATATGAAGACAGGGAAATGATTCAGGAACTGACGAACATATCGGAAGAATTCATCCGTAAATATCCCGAACAGTACCTGTGGCTTTACAAACGTTTCGCCCACATCCCGGCAGATATTGAAGAAGAACGCAAAGCGCGCTACCCGTTTTACGCCCGGACGGTAAAAAAATCTTTTTACTCCAGAGTGAAAGGCCGGCCTGCTCGGTTTAACCCATACCATGACATTGCTTTCACCGGAGAATTTTTCATCCCCGGTAAAGTGGATAGGCGAATAGAAGCGGACCATATGGAACGGTACCGTTTTGCGTGCAGACTGGCGGCGGGAAAATCCGTACTTGATATAGCATGCGGTGTAGGATATTCCGGGCCATTGTTTATGAAGGCCGGAGCCGCCAGTTATGACGGTGTGGATATAAATGAAAGATCGATTGAATACGCGAACTGCGTTTATCGTTCAGACCGTAATATTAATTATCATGTCGGGGATATTTGTTCGTTCAGTCATGATAAAACGTTTGATTTGATAACTTGCTATGAAACAATCGAACATGTAAAAAATTACGAGTCTGCAATAAAAAATCTTAATCGGCTTTTGCAGCCAAACGGATTACTGTTGATTTCATCCCCCAACCGTGCCGTAACCTCACCGGGCATTTCCTCACTTTGCGATCAGCCCGCCAACAAATTCCACACGCAGGAATTTATCCCGGAAGAATTATTGTCCGTATTGAACGACTCCGGTTTTACCGCCGGTACAGATGATATCTATGGTCAACGCCAGAGGCGAATATACAAATATAAATTATTGAATAAAATCGCCAGGCTGGTTTTGGGAAATCCCAAAAAACACGCTTCTCCTTCAGTAACTCCCGTTAAAGATAAAGCGCCAAGATATTTTATTATCACAGCGAGAAAAGCATAAAGAATGGTAACCGGCCGGTCGACCGGTTTCTTTAAATAAGGTTTGAAAGTCAGGAAATAGGGGCTGCCTTGCTCAATCGCAGTCAAGTAGTGCCGTGTCTCGATGAGACCGGCGACATGAAACGTCAAGTATAAGACAAAGATGCTGAGGCATATGAACTTAACCGGCTGCGCCGGGACTTTTTACGTGTTACAAGTTACGTGTTACGTGCTAAGAAAAAAACAAACTCAAAATAAAAAAATGATTCTGTCACCAATGATTCTGTCACAAAAAAAGAGACTTTGCAGCAGTCAAAATAACAAATTCCTATAAGATTAAATTATGAGTTCAGTAAAATTCATTCATTGCGCGGACCTGCATCTGGGCAGCCCGTTCAAGGGGATCGGCAGCCGCAACCCGGAACTGGCGGCGGCGCTGGCAGCGGCGACTTTTACCGCGTTTGAAAATATTGTCGGCCTGGCGCTTGAACAAAAAGTTGATTTCCTGCTTATTGCCGGCGACGTTTTCGACAATGCGGACCGCAGTTTGAAAAGCCGGCTTTTTTTCAGGGAACAACTCGAAAAGCTGAATTCGGAAGATATAAAATGCTTTATCGTCTGCGGCAATCACGATCCGCTTTCATCCTGGTCGCGCTCCGTCGGGCTGCCCGGAAACACTTTTATTTTTGACTCGGCAAAACCGCAGACCCGCATCGTTGAACGCGGCGGCCGGGAAATTGCGGCAGTATGCGGGATGAGTTTCGGCTCTGCCAAAGTAAGCGCCAATCTCGCGGCAAAATTCAAACGGGAACGCCTCGATCTTCCGGCGATCGCCCTGCTTCACGCCAATATCGATAACAGTTCCGAAGAAAACTATGCTCCGGCCAGGCTTGCCGATCTTGAAAAAAGCAATTTTGATTACTGGGCGCTGGGCCATGTCCATTCATTCGCGGTCTTGAAAAGCGCTTTCCCGGCCGTGGTCTATCCCGGCTGTCCGCAGGGAACCAGCCCGCGCGAGACCGGGATTAAGGGCTGCTGCCTGGTTGAAATAAAAAACGGCTCCGCTCCTGAAATAAAGGATTTCGCGGTTGACGTGATCCGTTACGCAGAGCGGGAAATCAGTATAAACGGAGTGGAAACTTTCGAAAAACTGTTTGAACTGACGAACGCGGCGGGCGAGAAACTTGCCGCTGAAAACGGCGGGCGAAAAACCGTCGTCCGTTTAAAGCTTTCCGGGCGCGGCGTTTTGAATAAAGAGCTCCGGGCCGAAACGGCAATCGGCGAACTGGAGGAACATTTTGAGCGGGAGGTCGAGGCTTTCGGCGAAATGCTCTTTCTGAACCGGATCGAACTTGCGACCGGGGATGATTATGATCTCGAAGAGCTTACCCGGAACAGCGGTTTTATCGCCGACTTAACGGCCTGTGCCGGGGAAATGACCCGGGAGGATATGGAGGAAATAAAACAGGCCGTTATGCAAATTTACAAGCGCTGCAGAATTGACGCGAAAAGTTTCGATGAAAGCGCCCTGCCCGGAATCATCGAGGACGCGAAGCGCCTGGCTCTGGATAAACTTCTGGAGGGCGGCGGCAGATGATCATCAGGAACGTGCAGATCGACAATTACGGAAAATATTCGGGCCGTTCATTCGAGGGTTTCTCCCGGGGCGTCAACGTTATTTTCGGCCCCAATGAACACGGCAAGACCACCCTGCTCGAATTTGTCCGCCGGATGCTGTTCGGTTTTCCGCCCGGAACTTACCGGAAAAACCGCTTCGCGCCGGTCAACGGCAGCAAGCCGGGCGGGCGGCTGGTCTGTGAACTCGATTCCGGTGAAGAACTGATCATTGAGCGCAGCGGCTGGACAAAAGGCGGCGCCCTTAAACTCAATAATATCGACGCCGGGCAGCGCGATTTGAGCGATCTGCTGCGCGCCGGGGAATCTTTCTATCATAATGTCTACGGGATTACCATTGAAGAACTCTATGATATTCAGTCCCTGAACGGGGAGGACATTAAAAACCGCATTTACGGAGCCGGGCTCGATCTCGGCGGCATATCCCTGGCACAAATCAAAAGACAGCTCCAGGCGGACGCAGACCGGATCTTTAAACCCGGCGGCGCAAAACACCTTGTTCACGCGCTGAACGAACGGAAAAAAGCCTGTGAACTGCAGATAAAGAACGGTTCCGAAGACCTGAAACGCTATGAGGAAATAGCTCTTGAACAGGAAAAACTCGACCGTGACCGGGAAATCCTGCGTGACCGGATAAAGAAAATATCCGGCTTCAGTGAATTCATCGATTATGAAAACCTGTGCCGGAAACTGAAAAACCTTCCTGACACCCCCGCCATAAATGAGGCTGACATCGAGGAATATCAGGAATTTTCGGCTGAACTCAAGGCCGTGACCGGCAAATTAACCGAAAAACGGGCAAAACAGCTTGAATTGCAGGACAGATTCAGGAATATCAAAATAAATCCCGCCCTGCCGGAACTCGCACCCGAAATAAGCATCCTCGAACGTTCCTCCGAACGTTACCGGGCTGACCGGCAGCGGGTCGGCGAACTGGCGGAACAGATTGACCGCCTTGCGCAGGAAACGGATGAGGCATCGCTGAATATAGCGTCGCTGTGGCTTGACGGCGAAATTCCGGAAAACTTTAATTTTACGCTGGAGTTTATCAGCGGAATCAATGAATTTGAACAGGATTTCAGCGATCTGCGCCAGAAAAGAATAACCGCTGACGCTCTATTGCAGCAGCAGGCGCACCGGAAAACCATGCCCGGAAATCTGCTGCCTCTTATTTTTATCGGCGTCCTGGACCTGTTAATGATCGCCGCAGGCATCGTAATCAATTCCATTGCGGTAATCGCGATTGCGGCCCTGCTTGCCGTTCCCGCCGTAATCGCCGCCGCCCAGAGTTTCAGCGGAGACAGGGACGAGGACAAGAATAAGCCAGGCCCCCTGGAAAGAAAAGCCGCTGAACTTGAAACGCAGTGGCTGGAGTTCCTGGCCCGGAACGGATTTCGGGAAACCCCCGCACCGCGCGATCTGCTGAATTGCGCGGAAATATATAAAAACCGCCTGAAAAACCAAAATGATCTCGCCGCCCTGAAAAAAGAACTGGAAAACAAAAAACTCTGGCTGGCGG
>JAQUOK010000032.1 GCA_028717165.1 Victivallaceae bacterium
CCAATTGCAGATTACCGCCGTCGTTGTAAACCCCGCCGCCGGAACCGGTAGTGGCGGTGTTGCGTTCGATTGTCGTCCGGACAGTATAAAGACTGCCTTCATTGATAGTGGAACCGTCGTCATATATACCCACATAAATCCCGCCGCCGTCTTCTCCAGCAGTGTTATAAGATATGGTCGTGTCGGCCAGGGTAATCAAACCAAGCGTATAAATCCCGCCGCCGTCCGTCGCGGCAGTATTGGCATCAGCAAGGCTGCCGCCGATAATACTGTCACTGATTTGTATGCCTCCCTGGTAATCATTATAGATCGCCCCGCCGTAAGTAGCGCTTGATGAAGTGATAACGATATTTTCAAGCACCAACAGTTCATTATTATAAATAGCGCCGCCGTTGGTTCCAAAGCCTGCGGCCAGCGTCAGACTGGAAATAGTTACGTTAATGGAAGCAGCCGCATTATTATCGTCGATGACGAATATCTGAGAAGTATTTTCACCGGAAACGGTAATGGCCGCAGTACCTGTAATGACTACGTCATCGGTAATGGCTAAGAACGATGCTAATTCAATGGTACCTGAAAGTGAAGCGGCAAAAGTAATAATATCAGTTCCCTCATTGGCATTAGCTTGTTGAATAGCCCAACGCAGAGTACCTTTTGAACCATCATCAGCTAAAGATGTAACGTAAAGACAATCTTCGCTTGGGGTAACTGAAGAATCGAAGTAGTAAGAACCGGTAGAAGTGGGATTAGATACATCAATCCACCCGCCGGAGTAATATTTCAACTCAGAATAGAAGGAGCTGAATTCAGAACCTTGTACGGAAGATGTATAAATCGTCATACCGAAAGCGCCGGTATTCGCAGTTATTACAAAGGTCATGTTAACAGCGGTTTCAGAGTCGATAATTGTGCCGTTCGGGGTTCCGTTACTGGTTACGTGGGCAAAAGCCCTGATTCCAATAGTATTGGTTGTGCTGCTTTCATCAATTAGTCTCAAAGTGCTCCATTGGGGGGTGCCGGAGTAATTAGCACCGATAATAAGAGTTTTGTAGCTGTCAGCACTTACTGTTATGTTCAATGAGCCAGCCGTTGCATTAGAAAACAGGAAATAGCTGGAGCCCGCTGACGCTCCGTTAATTTCTCCCATGATTGCGAGAGTATAAGAACTGATATCCAGCAGACTGGCAGTCGAATTAAAACTGAAATCATTGGTTACAGTGACATTACCGGCTAACGTCTTATTGCCATTGCTTATAGCCAGATTATAATAAGTTGCCGTACTTACTGTTTGATCACTAGCGCCATCATAAATAACAGTACTCTGACCGGTTATTGATGATAATTCAATGGTATCTCCGACCATGACAGTACCGTCACCGGCTAAGTCACCGGTTATCACAAGTGCCGCATTCGCATCTAAAGTTGAAGAAACCGTTAGATTCCCGTCTACAGATACGCTGCTGTTCGCAGTTTTGGTTCCCGAACCGGAAATAATGAGGTTGTTGTAATTGCCGGCACCACTTGCAACTGTCTGGTCAGCGCCGTTATATTCTATCGTTCCCAGAGAATTGGTAACCAGATTGCCGCCGATACTCAAAACTCCGCTGATAGTAAAGACAGTGTCAGCGTCAAAAGTAAGATCACCGCCAATAGTGACGTCGCTGGCGGTTAGCGTTCCGGTCGAGTTGGCTCCCACAGTAAGGTTATTATAAGTTCCGGCAAGCACAGTCTGATCCGCACCGTCGTATGTGAAAGTCCCTCCGGACATATTGATCGTTCCGCCATTAGTACCTGAAACGGTTCCGGTAACCGTAATGTCGGAAGTACCGGCCAAAGTACCGTTATCAATAACCAGATTGTTGAATGTAGTATCTCCGGTTAAAGTGTGTGATGGATTTGTTCCAAAAGTAACTGTTGCGTTGCGGGCGAGAAACGTTCCGGTGTTATTCCAGTCGCCGTCGACAGAAAGATTATAGGTATCTACCGTATCAAGTGTACCGCTGTCGGTAATGCTGATATTGCCCAGAATATGCATGTCCGCAGACATGGTTACAGTGCCGGCGCTTACAGTGAAATTGTTGCCGATTGAACCGGACCAGCCGGCGGCAAAAGAATAGTCTGAGCCGGCAAGTTCAAGATTCCAAAAATCTAAAGACTGAACATCGCCGGAGCCAATGTATTTAATAGTTCCGGTATCATTGGTTTGGAGAGTGCCCAGGTTATTTAACTGAGTGGGGACGACCAGAGTAACATCAGCGTCAAAAATTAATGTATCAGCTATAATTGCCGAATTCCAATATTTGGTTCCGCTGCCGTCAAGGATAATTGTACTGTAGGTTGCAACCGCAATGGTCTGATCATTCCCATCATAGATAATGGTACTCTGACCGGTTATTGATGATAATTCAATGGTATCTCCGACCATGACAGTACCGTCACCGGCTAAGTCACCGGTTATCACAAGTGCCGCATTCGCATCTAAAGTTGAAGAAACCGTTAGATTCCCGTCTACAGATACGCTGCTGTTCGCAGTTTTGGTTCCCGAACCGGAAATAATGAGGTTGTTGTAATTGCCGGCACCACTTGCAACTGTCTGGTCAGCGCCGTTATATTCTATCGTTCCCAGAGAATTGGTAACCAGATTGCCGCCGATACTCAAAACTCCGCTGATAGTAAAGACAGTGTCAGCGTCAAAAGTAAGATCACCGCCAATAGTGACGTCGCTGGCGGTTAGCGTTCCGGTCGAGTTGGCTCCCACAGTAAGGTTATTATAAGTTCCGGCAAGCACAGTCTGATCCGCACCGTCGTATGTGAAAGTCCCTCCGGACATATTGATCGTTCCGCCATTAGTACCTGAAACGGTTCCGGTAACCGTAATGTCGGAAGTACCGGCCAAAGTACCGTTATCAATAACCAGATTGTTGAATGTAGTATCTCCGGTTAAAGTGTGTGATGGATTTGTTCCAAAAGTAACTGTTGCGTTGCGGGCGAGAAACGTTCCGGTGTTATTCCAGTCGCCGTCGACAGAAAGATTATAGGTATCTACCGTATCAAGTGTACCGCTGTCGGTAATGCTGATATTGCCCAGAATATGCATGTCCGCAGACATGGTTACAGTGCCGGCGCTTACAGTGAAATTGTTGCCGATTGAACCGGACCAGCCGGCGGCAAAAGAATAGTCTGAGCCGGCAAGTTCAAGATTCCAAAAATCTAAAGACTGAACATCGCCGGAGCCAATGTATTTAATAGTTCCGGTATCATTGGTTTGGAGAGTGCCCAGGTTATTTAACTGAGTGGGGACGACCAGAGTAACATCAGCGTCAAAAATTAATGTATCAGCTATAATTGCCGAATTCCAATATTTGGTTCCGCTGCCGTCAAGGATAATTGTACTGTAGGTTGCAACCGCAATGGTCTGATCTATTGTTCCGTTGTAAGTTACAGTAAAGTCTCCAGTGACAAATGTAACACCTGAGGCAATTGAAAATACCCCGGCAATACTGATACCAGTCAGGGAGGAAGAAGTTTCTACAATGGTTTTGCTGCCTGTTCCGGCAAGGGTAAGATTGTAATAACCGGCTTCTATTATATTTTGATCTCCGGCTCCGGAGTATTTTACAGTAGAACCAGTTTCTGCATTAAAAACAGTATTAGTGTTTGCGATAAGCGAGCTATTAATAGTCAGCGTTGCGCCTGATAATATATTTACAGTTTTATCTTCAATATCCAGATCGGAATTTATGATTAAACCGACGCCGTCAACTACTAGAGATCTAAAAGATGCGCTTGGGCTGTCCCAATATTTGGTTCCGTCGCCGGTAACCTTTAAATTGTTAAAATCATAGTCGCCGATATACTGGTTATTGCCATTATATGTAACCAGAGTGTCATAAGTAGTAAAATCAGCGGTATTGCCTACACTGAAAGTTTTGTTGATAACCAGCTCGACGCCTTCGGCAAGAGTCAGATCATTAATTACGTTCAAATTGTATTCTGCTGTTTTTGAGGCATAGTTCGGAGCAACATAGGCCGACGCACGATTTAGTATCAAATCGTAATAAGTAATATTGAAGGTGGCGATGGTCTGGTCATCACCATTATACGTGACGGAATAATTTGTACCATAATTGAATGCAGCCGTATCTTCAAGGCTCAACGAACCGGCTACTGAAATATTGCCGGCCAAAGTTTTAGTGCCGCTATTACTCAAGGTAAGATTATAGTATGCCAATCCGGCAATGTTCTGATCTCCTGTTTCCGCATAGTCAACTGTCCCGGTTCCGGCGTCGAATGTTCCTGAAACCGACAAGTTGCCGGTCAAACTAAGCAAGCCGTCTGCAGAAAAAGTTAAATCGTTGCCAACGGTCAAATTCCCTGCAATATCAACGCTTGCAGAATCCTCAATAGCCATATCATTAGCGACGGTCAAATCTCCGTCAATATTAACAGTGGAGCCTTCAACGGTCATGTCATTCTGCACCATTATAGAACCAGTAGAAGTTTTATCGCCGGCTCCGGACAGTACAAGATTATAGAAAGCGCCGTCATCAAAACTCTGGTTGTCCGCGCCGTTCAACGTGACTGTACTATTGTTTACATTAAACGTGGCTGAATTATTAATAAAGTCTCCGCTGACGAGGATATTGTCCGTACCGGCAATAGTGATATTGCTACTATTGTAAAATTCCAGATCATGGTATTGCTGTGCATCTACAGTCTGAGTAGCGTAATAAATAATTTTTCCCTTGTTATTAGTCACTAGTTGATTGTCATCCAGATCAAAAGATACTCCACCAGATACCCGGAGATCGACTTCACTATTAAAAATCAACTCATTCTCTACAGTGATGCCGTTTTGCCATTCTTTTATGTTATAAACACCGGGACCATTGTTCGGGCCGGCCATGACCAGGTCGTAATAAGTGAGCCTAGCTATATATGTACCCTCCAAGGGCATGTAATCGTACCAGCCTGCATAGGCAACCGATTTGTTGTTATGGACAAAAGTTCCTCCATAAGCATAAAGCCCGTATACCGTAATATTGCCGGCGAGAATTTTTTCGCCGCTGCCCTCAAAATAAAGGTCAAAATAAGTATAAGCGCCGATATACTGAGAACCTCCGTCATCACGGTTATAATGGACAGCATTATAAAATCCAGTTGTGAACGAACCCACGGCAAGGGATTCTGAAATATATAAATCGGACTCATTGGTCATTGTTAATATCGGCATATCGAGAGTTGTGGCATAAACTATGATGGTCTGAATGGTCAGCTGGTTGGATACATTATATCCTTCCCAATTATATTCAGTATCAGGAGCCCCTCCAAGCTTGAGATTATAATAATCTACGTTCTGAATATTGGTTGGGGTGCTGACATAATAAACTTCTCCGGTACCGGAGTCAAAACTGCCGGTATAATTCCAAACAGCGGAATCCTCAAACTGCAGTGTACCGTTTACCACAAGATGGCCAGAATGAAAAAGGGTGCCTCCCGTATTGATTACGAGGGTACCGCCGCTGGCGACCGTCAGAATGTTATTGAGATCAACAGTGTCAGCCGTAACCTCTCCATCAATATATTGTGCTCCGTCAATTGTAAGAGTTTGGTAGTTCAATGCTGTAACGGTAATGGGGCTGCTTGGCGTGCCGCCACTGTAAGTGACATTAGTGGGGGTTGTAACATAAGCGGAGCTGACATCACCTTCTAAAGTAAAATTATTGAGGATGGTTAAATCGTCGGTGATGTTTTTTAACGGGTAATCCGGATCAGCAGCAGTACCGCTCAAAATCAAATTATAATAAGTTCCGCCGAGTACATCCTGCGTGGTGCCGTCACCATCACGGGAATAATTAACCGTAGAACCGGTATTGCTAAATGTATAGGTGCCTGTTCCTGATAGATTATCTTCGACATTCAATGTGGCATTAGCAAGAAGTTCAATCGTCCCGAGATTATTAGTATTGCCGGCAAGAGTAGTGTTATCACTTATATTAAAAATTCCGGTCGCAGCGTTGTCTACGGCGCCTCCATCTCCTGAAATACTGACAGTACCGCTTGTCGCCAGGGTACCCGCATTTACTACTGCATAATTAGCGGAAGTATTGGTTATTGTTACATTTGATATATCAAGGCCGCCGGTTGCAGTAATTTCAAAGGTGCTGTAACTGGCAGAGGTAACTGTTATATTGTTGGTTCCGCCATCAATACTGATACTTTTCCCGTCAATGCTTAACACATCCGAAGTCAGCGTTATTGTATAACTGTTGTCAAAGGTTATTGATTCGCCGTTTCCAACATCGGTAATTGCCTGGCGCAGCGAACCGGCTCCGCTGTCGTCTGAGTTGGTAACCAACTGATCAGCCAGATGATAAACATACCCGTTTATATCGAGAGCCCCGTAATTGATATCGCCTGCGGAATATTCCAGAGACCAGTCATTTCCACCAACCGTACCTGTGGATGCGGCGACGTCGGCTCCGGTGAGAGAAGCGATAGTGGCGACCAGATTCTGTCCGTCGAGACTGCCGGTCAGATTACAGCCGTAAATCATGATGTCGGCGTCTTCCGACAAAGCGTTGCGCCACTGCACGAAGTCCGAGGCATTTTCACTTACATAATCACTGTCGATAACCTCTCCGTTTAAAACAAAATAACCCTCGTTACCATGGGTAATTATATGGACGGCATCATATTTGACGTCGGAATGCTCGTTCAGATAATCCGTGATATAGTCCAGGGCATCCGTTCCGGAATCGAGTATGACGACTTCGACATTGTCGCCGAGGTCGTCGAGAATTTCATCGACATTCATTACCGAAGAGTTAATGAAAGCGATTTCGTGATTTACATGGTCTTCCAGAAGAGAATCAAAATTGTCCGCCAGATTTTCGTCCAGATAAACTGCGGCGGCATCCGTTTCCAGGCCGTTGGTACTGTATTCCAGATCCCAGTCGCCGCCTGCTGAGGAACCGCCGGTTTCATCGCTGCTGGCCGCGACATCGTGCCCTAAAGCTTCCCCGATGGCGTCGACCAGAGCTTCGCCTTCCGTAGTGGAGGCAAGATTTGAAGCGAAAAGATTTACTGTTCCCCCGTCGTCCAGCAAGGCGTCCAGGCCGCTGAAGAAACTTTGATGGGTGGAATCGGCAACCGTATCCAGCGAGGTATCGGTATCGGCAAATAACTGGATGGCGGCAGTTTCACCGGACTCGGTAACGAAACCGATTGAATCCGCGACATTGCCGTTAAGAGCGTCGGTAATTTGCTGCAGCAAGTCGGCGGCAGAGGTAGTGCTCGCGTCATAAACTACTACAATGGTATCGGCATCAGCGGTATTGCAGATATCATCGGCATTTTCTAAAGAGGATGAAACAACAAGAACATCTATACGCTGTCCGTCGGCGCCCAGGCCTCCCGCGCTCACCGCGGCGAGAACTTCCTGAAGCGATCCCGGATCACTGCTTTCCGAAGCATCCTGTTCCGCGGAATCGGCGGAATCATTCTGCTGTGCGGCAGCTTCTTCAGCCTCCGCTGCCGCCTGGGCCGCCTGCTGTTGTGCTTCGGCTTCCTTCTGAGCTTCGGTCACATCAGCAACCGCTGCTCCATCGAATAATATTCGATCTTCAAGCTTATACATCACGTACCTCTTTATATTGCCTTGTAAATATCCTTCAAAACGTACCGCAGCGTTTTGAAAATATTATTTCATTACTAAAGTTCTTTGGTTTTTACGGGTTTTGCCGCCTGGGCGGCAATCGCGTTAAGCTTGACTCGCAGTTCCGCGCTGACCGTATTGTTGCCTAAAACAACACCGTTATAAGTAACTTCCTTGGATATCTTAACATATTCTTTCTGCGCCACCTTGCTCATGGTACGGGCTTTCTCCCTGGCTTCCGAACGTTTGATTTCATTCATGACGAGCTCAATGGTGGCGGGATCAAGGGAATTGACCCCGAGCGTATTCAGCAAACGGTAATAGGCCACATAACAGCTGCTCATGGAAATCAGCCGGTTGATGAAAGTTTCGGCAGTTTCCAGTTCGTAGCGGTCCAGTTCCAGTTTGGAAAGGTCGCCGCCGGCGGCGAAAGTTTCGCTGGCGACTTTAAAATGTTTTTTGTAGGCACTGTAAGTTTTGTCGTCGAGTTCGTAACGTTCCCTGACTTCAAGTATGTTGGCATGGGCGATACGCACCTGTGCCATGATGCCGATGGACAACGCCAACGTACGCATGGAAATTTCGTCGATCTCGGAATTCAGGGCGCGGTATTCAGCGATGCGCTGCGGGAGTTTCAGGAGGTTGTAAGCGGCGTGAACGCCGATTTCCCACCAGCTCTGGGTATAGAGGAAGGAGTTGTTTGAATTAACGAAGTCCACGAAAACTTTTACTTGCGGGAACATCATGAGGATGGTTTTGCGGGCTTCGGTGACCGCAATGCTGGTCTGGATATCGAGCTGATAGAGTTCAGGACGTTCGACCAGGGCTATTTTCTCCATAGTGGCGATGTCGGGCAGGGCGGCAATATTAAGTTTTTTAAGACAGGCGGTATCGACGCGGATATCGCTCATCGGCATGTAACCCATAAGCGCGCGCAGTTCGATACAGGCGTTCTGGTAGCTGCGGCGGTAGGCCATCAGGCGTTTTTCAAGACGGATAAAGCGTTTCCGTTCGTCCAGCAGACGCAGGGGGGTGACGGCTTTGGATAATTCGAGCTTTTTGAAAACTTCTTCCAGGGTCTTGCATTTTTCAAGCAATTTTTCGGTGGTGTCGATGGCGTCCTGGGCGGCGGCGACTTTAAAATAAGTTTTGACGATGTCGAGTTTGAGGTTTTGTTCGGCGCGGCGTTTCTGTTCGACGGTTATCAAACTGCGGTCTTCGGCCTGGGCGGAGTTAAGATAGGCCAGGCCGAAGTCGAGAATGCTTAACGCCAGTTCGATTTTCAGGTTGTTTATGGTATTGTCGACGCTGCGGCTGGAAACCAAACTTTCCTTGCCGGTTTCAATCGCGTAGCTGCTGGAACCGGGGGTCTTGTTACGGGAGTTGAACTGGTTATCGATACTTAATTCCGGGAGCATGCCGAGCATTTGCGCGGTAACTTTTTCGTCGGCGATCCGTTCTTTGAGCTCGTAAACTTTCAGGTCGAGGTTATGCTGAAGTCCGATGGCGATGCAGTCAACCAGGGAGAATACCCGGCTTTCAGGGAGAGTTTTAAGTTTGATCTGTCCCATGTGTTCGGCGGCTTTCTTGACGCGCCTTTCCCGGGCTTCTTTGGCGCTGTGACAACCGGTCAGGACAAAGATGACCGCAAGTACCAGTAGGGTTCGAAATTTTTTCAGCATAACTCTATTCTCCCATTCATCTTATATTTTCCGTCTCGATCCGTCTTTTCCAACCTGCCGCCATGCCGCGCGATAACCGGCGCGATAAAACAAACTACATACCGACGAATATAAGGTACAGCGCATGGTCGGATTGTCAAACCGAAAAAGCAAATAAAAACGATAATAATCGGGATTATTTTACAGGCTATTAAAAATGTTATATTTCGAGCTTAAAAAAAGTTAAAAAAACCTTAGAAAAAAAATGCATAAATCCGAATATTTTCCGGAGACGCCGCAAACACGGATTGACGGCCCGTCTCTTTTTTATTCCTCAATTTGCCGGTTTTTTACTTGAAAAAGCAACAGTTCAGCAGTATCTTTAAGCGGAATTTTTGATTTGGCTAAAGGAAAATGAGATGATTGCTTGAGTTGGATTTAAGTTTGATTCGTATGTGTGCTGATTTTACAGACTCATTTTCTGTTTATGGTACGGCTTTAAATTATATTTGGTTTTGCTTTTTTGAGGGTTTCCGCTCGTTGCTTTTAAGGAAGTGACGAGGCGGAGCATGCAGAAATATCTAAATTATTTACCAGTTTGAATTCGCAAGGAGAACTATGAAAGACTGTTTTATGCCCCGGATAGCCATTATCGGCTTAGGTTATGTGGGACTGCCGCTGGCGGTCGAGTTCTGCAGAAAATATGAAACTTACGGATTTGACATAAATTCGAGGCGGATAGAAGAACTGAAAAATCATACTGACCATACGCTGGAAGTGTCCGGCGAGCAGTTGAGAGCGGCAAAAAACCTTAAATTAACCTCCCATACGGCTGATATAGCCGGATGTAATGTTTACATAGTAACCGTGCCCACACCGATAGACAAACATAATTCGCCGGATCTGATTCCGCTCCATCGGGCCAGTGAAACGGTCGGTAAAGTCTTAGGGAAGGGGAACATCGTCATATATGAAAGTACCGTGTTCCCAGGTTGTACTGAAGAGGAATGTGTGCCCATCCTTGAGAAAGTCAGCGGCCTGAAGTTCAATGAAGACTTTTTCTGCGGTTACAGTCCGGAGCGTATCAATCCGGGCGACAAAGTACATACTTTGACCAAAATTCTGAAAGTCACCAGCGGTTCCACGCCTGAGATCGCAGAACGGGTCGACAAACTTTACGGCAGCATTGTTACTGCCGGGACTTATAAAGCTTCCTCCATAAAGGTAGCCGAAGCGGCCAAAGTCATAGAAAATTCCCAGCGCGACCTCAATATCGCTTTTGTCAATGAACTGGCCAAGATATTCAGCCGGATCGGCATTGACACTCTGGAAGTGCTCGAAGCCGCCGGGACTAAATGGAACTTTCTCCCTTTCCGGCCCGGGCTGGTCGGCGGTCACTGTATCGGGGTTGATCCGTATTATCTCACCTATAAAGCCCAGGCGCTGGGATACCGCTCGGAAGTGATTCTTGCCGGACGGCGTCTGAATGACGACATGGGACAGTATGTGGCTACTGAAGTGGTCAAACTGATGATCAAGAAGAATCATGTTATAAATACTTCGAAAGTGCTGGTGCTGGGAATAACTTTCAAGGAAAACTGTCCTGATATCCGTAATTCCCGCGCTATTGACGTGGTGCGCGGTCTTGAAGAGTTCGGCTGTTGTGTTGACGTATACGACCCGTGGGCCGATGCGGACGAGGTAAAAGCCGAATATGGCATTACCCTGACCGGGAATATTGAAGTCTCAGGCAGCCTGGCAGCTGATTACGATGCCGTAGTCCTGGCTGTTGCCCATGAGCGGTTCAAAGCAATGGACTTCAGTAGATTCCGCAAGGACGGGCTGGTCATTTACGATATCAAGAGCTGTCTGCCGCGGGAAATTATTGACGCGAGGCTGTAAATGCGCAGAATAAAAAATTCGAAGGTGGTAGTAACGGGAGGGGCCGGTTTTATCGGGTCCAATCTGGCGGAAGAACTGCTGAAGGATAATAACCGGGTTATCTGTCTCGATAATTTTATAACCGGCAGGCGTGCGAATATTGCGGAATTTCTGGATAATCCGGATTTTGTTCTCCTGGAAGGCGATATCCGCGATATTGAAACGTGCAGAAAAGCCTGCGCCGGATCTGACTATGTGCTGCATCAGGCGGCTCTCGGTTCCGTTCCGCGCTCGATAGAAGACCCGATGACTTCCGCTGAAATCAATATATCCGGTTTCGTCAATATGCTTTTCGCCTCGCAGGAAGCGAAAGTCAAGCGTTTTGTTTATGCTGCCAGTTCTTCGACTTACGGCGACAGTGAAGCACTGCCCAAAGTCGAGGACAAGATCGGCAAACCTTTGTCTCCCTATGCGGTAACCAAATATGTCAATGAGCTTTATGCTGAGATTTTTTCACGGATTTACGGAATAGAGACGGTCGGGCTGCGTTATTTCAATGTCTTCGGCAAACGTCAGGACCCGGAAGGTGCGTATGCTGCCGTGATACCGAAATTCGTCAGTCGCCTGATACGCCATGAAGCTCCGGTCATTAACGGCGACGGCAGTTTTTCAAGGGATTTCACCTATATAAAAAATGTTGTTCAGGCCAATCAGCTTGCGGCTCTGGCAACTGCGCCGGGAGCGGTTAATACCGTTTACAATATCGCCTGCGGCGAACGTACCAGCCTGAATGAACTTTTGGCCGAACTGCAGAAAAATCTTATCCGGTTTGATGCGCGGATTGCCGATGTGAAGCCGGTTTACGGGCCGGAACGGGCCGGTGATATTCCGCATTCCCAGGCATGCATTGACAAAGCCCGCAGGCTGCTGGGCTATGAGCCGCAATATGATATGCGCGACGGCCTCAGGGAAGCGACGGAGTGGTATTTTAATAACTTGCGATAAGGGTAGATCATGAAAAAAGCATTAGTCACCGGAATTACCGGGCAGGATGGATCTTATTTGGCGGAACTGCTTCTTGAAAAAGGATATGAAGTCCATGGTGTGATCCGGCGTTCAAGCTCATTTAACACTCACCGCATTGACCATTTGTACCAGGACCGTCATGAAAAGGGGGTTAAACTTTTTCTCCACTATGGCGACCTGACGGATTCGAGTAATTTAAACCGCCTTATCGAGAAGATAAATCCCGTCGAAATATATAACCTCGGCGCGCAGTCGCATGTTCAGGTTTCATTCGAAGTTCCGGAATATACCGCGGAGGTCGACGGAGTAGGCGCTTTAAGGCTGCTGGACGCTATCCGCGAAACCGGCGTGAAAGCCCGTTTCTATCAGGCTTCGACTTCCGAGTTATACGGAAAAGTGGTGGAAGTGCCGCAGTCGGAAACGACTCCGTTCTATCCGCGTTCGCCGTACGGAGTGGCGAAGATGTATGCGTTCTGGATCGTGAAAAATTATCGGGAAGCCTACGGGTTGCATGCCAGCAACGGAATTTTATTCAATCATGAATCGCCCCAGCGCGGTGAAACTTTCGTGACCCGCAAGATCACCATGGCGGTTGCCAGGATTCACCGTGATCTGCAGGATTGCCTGTATATAGGCAATCTCGATTCCCTGCGGGATTGGGGATACGCGCCTGATTACGTAAATATGATGCATATGATGCTTCAGC
>JAQUOK010000033.1 GCA_028717165.1 Victivallaceae bacterium
AAAAAAGGTTTGACCCGTTTTCAGATCCCCCGGCTGAAAGGCCGGGAACTTAAGGATTTTTGTAACGCTTTACGCAAGGAAAATCTCTTTGACAAAGCCATGATCTACTGTTATAAAGATGAACCGCATCCAAGGGATTATGAAACGTTTAAAAAAGATTCAGCGGAAATTCGTAAAACAGAACCTGAGTTGAAAATATTCATGGCGGAAACTCCGCACCCCGGTCTTTACGGCGCTGTCGACATCTGGTGGGCTTCCATGGCGGCAGGGAATGAAGGATATATTCGGGAGCAGCTTGCCGCCGGCAAAGAAGTATGGTGGTACCGCTGCGGAATACCTGTTCGCCTGGAGTATTATCTACCGCATTACTATTATCCGGGGAGCATTGTTATTGACCGGCCCTCGCTGGATATGAGGATCTTTTATACCATGATATGGAAATTCAAAATGACGGCGGCGACTTTCTTTTATTGCGGTTTCAGCCAGCAGCCGGCAAAATTCGCTAAGGAAAAACTGGAATGGGAAGTCAATAGCTGGCGCTGGAGCGGAGACGGTTATGTGGTTTATCAGCTTGAAGATGAAATCATTCCGTCGATACGCCTGAAATGCATTGCGGACGGCATTGAAGATTTCGAATATCTCCATATTCTTAAAGCGGCGGCGAAAAATATTTCCAATGAAGCCGACGCTCTGACCGCAAAAAAATTACTCGGCGTCCCGGATACCCTTATAGTATATCCGTACTATTATAACCGAGACCCGAAGGCTCTATTGAATTTCAGGCTGGAATTGGGAGAACTGATAGCAAAAACAAGAAAATGACAGACATATTGAGATGACGAACCGGGAACAAAAAACGTTTTTTTCAAAAATTTGGGGGATGGCGCCTGTTACACCCGGTTTTTAATCTGCTTTTTTAAAAAAATCACTGTCATCCATAACTTGCAAATTAAAGTTATTTTTATCATATTTTGAGTTTGAAAAGTTTATTTTCCCGGATACCCCATTTCCCGTTTTCATATCACGCCGCGTTATGCGTTTCCTGGAGGCGAGTGTCCTCACGAGTCGAAAGGCGTTCAACGTCTACGGCTCGACAGAGTCTCGCCCATGTTTTACATTGTGCCGGAGTTTTTTGGGAGGGCGAGACTCTGTCGAGCCGTTTGCTTCAACCTCGCGCTGCTTGGAAGTACGAAAATCAAAACAACCTGGGAGGTGATCGGTGATTGAACCGGAAACTGCCGGTTTTCATGCTTTGGAAAGGGTATTTACCGGCGCTGCCGGCTGTTTTTATGTCCGCAGACCCATGGCAGTCTGGTGGTACATTTTCCGAACGGCGGATATTTGGCTTTTTACTGCCCGGGGGACAGTCGTGGCTGCACCGGGAAGCTCAGCGTGTTGACAAACCTTTTCTTTTACATTTTACGAGGATAATACACGGCGGTATCGCTTTCCAGGCGGTGGGCAGGATCGGCCGGAGTTGCGCCGACTGGTCCCAGCCATAATATTCCGTCCGTTTCCCGGACGTATTTCCCGGAGAATTCGCGGGCTGTAAACCGGACGCTTTGGCCGTCAAACGTCAATTTTACTTCTCCGACTCCGACCATGCCGTAATGAGTTGAAGCCAGACGGATCATTTCCGGGATTTCCGGTTTTTCCAGCCGGATTGCCGGGTACTGTTTCCAGGTTTTGTCGGGAACGGCATACTCGCTGCTGAAATTGATCATCACTTCCTGAGCTTCCCGGACGGTTCCGTCCGCATAAACGATTTCAATTTTCAGAACCGGTAATGCCGGGCGGTCGCATTGCAGCATCAGTTCAAGCAGGGCACAAGGCTGTTGCTTTCCGGCGGCCAGTTTCCGAAATTCCGCGGCCTGTCCTGCCGCCCAGTCCGGCAGCAGCGCCTGACCGGCGGGATATCTGACCAAGTCCCGGAAACTATGGTACCCGGCAGAAAACGCATCAAGTTCATCCGCCAGAGACAGGTATTTTAGCGGAGTTCCGGGAACCGACATTGCCGCCGCGGATTCCCAGAACAAACGCAGGAAATCCCGGCAGAGCCTGATCGTTTCGAGCAGGTTTTGCCCCTGGGGCAGTTTGCATTCTTCAAACATGCCGGACAGGGCGGGAAACATTTGGCCGAGTTCCGCCGCTTTAGTCTCAAATTCCCGGATTCTCGCAGGCGCGGTGCTGCGCATGGAACGGTCCGGCCGGAGCAGACTCCGGTTGCCATGGGCAGTAATGTGATGTCTGCCCAGCGCGAGCAGGTCCGTAATAAAAACTTCATCCGGGACAATCCCGGTCATTGCTGTAAATGCTTCCGCAAGTTTCCGCGGCAGTTTGTCCACATCCGATCCTCCCCGCATTTCAGCAAAAGCGGTAAGCGCCAGCTCGGAAGCCGGAAGGAAACCGAAACTGTTTTCCCAGTCACTATTAATAATTCCACCAATCCCGCGTTCCCGGCCGTAACGCATCCAGTCCCTGAAATTGAGATAACGGTCAAAAATATCCGGGAAAGGCAGATTAGGCCAGACCGACGGAATTCCCCATACTTCCAGGCCTTTGGCCTTGAGTTCTCCGGTCAGATCGACGGGCGCAAAATTAAACGCCTCAACTTTCGGGGTATCCTTGAAATGATAATAATACCAGTCGGCAATGATGATGTCCTTGTCGAGCAGATCGGCGGCAGCCGGAAAATAATACAGCATATCCCCCCACATGATCATGCGCCGCCCAAGCTGCCTGATGATCCGGTTCAGGCGGTTGGCGTGGGCGGCGAACATACCGGGAGCGTCGAAATTTTCGGCGCCGTGTTCCCGTATGAAACTCTGTCCCATCGCGGGACTCTCATCCAGCCCGGCATGAAGATATTTGCCGGGGATCCTGTCCGTCCAGTCCCGGTACAGTTCTTCAAGCAGGGAATAGGTTTCCTCCCGCCCGGCGACAACGGTACCGAAAAGTTGTTCCCGGCCGTAACCTTCATCATATTTTTCGTAACCCGGTTTCGACGTTATGTATTGGCAATGTCCCAGCGAAGGGATAACGGGGATCAGTTCCGCACCGCGCCGCCTGCAGGCCTCAAAAACCCTGTCCATGAACTCCGGACTATAGGCATGTTCCCGCCCAATGGCCGGATGGGAAGCGAACTGACAGGCGTCTTCCACGTAAAGCATACAGGAATTGTAGCCGCTGTCCAGAAGCCGTTCGATATTTGCGACTAAGCATTCTTCGCGTTCGATCTGTCTGGCAATATCAATACTGAAGCCAAAGATTTTCATTTGCGGTAAAGCTTCAGACGAAAATTTATTCCGTCCGTTTTTTTCAGTCCGGTCATCCGTCAATTTCATTTTTATTCCTTTTTCAATATCTATTTTTGCAAATTCCTTTAAAATGCCCTCAGACAACGCTTTTACAACAGGTTTTGCCGAAAAATTTTCCACGTCACGGCCTAAACCGCCGAAAAAGCATCTGATAACTGTTTGTATTTTTCTCGAAAACAACATATTATTAAAAGCTACAGTTCAGCATAAACATACGGATACAAGGGAAAAAAGTAATGTCACGTAAAACCGCAGTAATAACCGGCGCCGGAAAAGGAATAGGCAAAGCCCTGGCAATCCGGCTTGCATCAATTGGCTTCGATGTGGCTGTCGCCGCCAGAAACAAAACTGAAATATCGGCCGTCGCCCAAATTTGTGAAAATGCAGGCGCAAGGGCGTTGCCTGTTGTCACCGATGTAACTGATGAAGCCGGCGTGAATCGGCTGTTCGCTGCCGTTACGCGGGAATTCGGCAAAGTTGATCTGCTGGTGAACAATGCCGGAATGGGTATTTTCAAACCGCTGGCGGAAACCTCGCTTGACGAATGGAATCAGGTTATAAACACCAATCTGACCGGCGCTTTCCTCTGCGCCCGCAGCGCCTTCGAAATTATGAAACGGAATGGCGGCGGCATAATAGTAAACATCGCATCGGTCGTCGGTATCAAGGGCTATCCGAATCAGGGCGCCTATACCGCCGGCAAGCATGGTCTGGTCGGCTTGACCAAAGTCCTGGCGGAAGAAGGCCGTGAGTTTCAAATCAAAGCGCATGTCATCTGTCCGGGCGGCGTTGCCACTGAAATGGTCAGGCAGTCGCGTCCGGATCTGAACCCGGAAGAAATTATCCAGCCTGAAGACGTGGCTGATTTGCTGGAGTACCTGGTAAAACTTCCGCCGCGGGTATCGGTTGATCTGGTACACCTGCGGCGTTTCAAGAGTTCATCGTTTTAAACGGGCGAACAAATGAAATCCGGAACCGTCACACCCGGTTGCGGCGGATCCCCGAAATGTCCCGCTCGGTTAAAAGGAAGAATTTTCGTCCAGAAGTTTACTTACTCTGGCAACGCCGGGAAAATCCCGGAAAAGAAAACCCTTTTTCCGGAAATAAGCGCTGTTTTCCAGTATTTCAGACAGATCGCCCTTAAGCAGCGCCCGGTCCACTCCCAATAACAACGGCAGGTCCGGGTTGGCTTCGCAAAATTCCAGGCGGTTCAACAGGATACCGCGATGCCAGCGGTGGAATAATTCGAGATGGATTGTTTTTCCGTGTCGGTTCCGGAAATTCAGGTCAGGAAAGATAATTTCCTGTCTCAGGCCTTTAATGAACGGCGTTTCCCCGCTTATCCGCCAGTTTTCGACCTTTTGCCGGAATAAATTGTGGAACATGACGATTTCCTCCGGTATGTAGGCGCTGAAATTGCGGTAGTGCGATACCAGGCCGCTGCTTTCATCAAGATTCAGGCGGTAGATTTTTCCGCCGGATTTCACGTCCGCTTTCAACTGCCATTTTTTCAGGGCGCAGACGGCCGGAAAGAAAATGGCTATCTGCAGGCCGTATTTACGGCTGTTTTCGAGAATGCTTGCCGGGCCGCTGATTTTCATGGACATGGCGACATCATCTTTTTCGACAGGATTTTTTATTTGTTTTATTTCCGCCAGCAGCCGGAAAAATTTAAGGTATTTAAACAGCTTGCGTAATTCCGCCGGATCCGGAGACGACACCTTTACTTCTATTTCCGAAGCGTTAAGCAATAACCCCTGAACCTGGGCGCAGTTGTAACGTTCGAGCAGGCCCCGGGGAAAAAGCGTTCTGAATCCGGTCAGAATTTCATTTTCGGGCAGGTCGGCAAAAATATCATGGTTCGCGAATTCGGAACCGTCCGCAAGTTCCCGGTAATAGCCGTCGTAATTTTCGGCGCCGTTTTTCAGCAGTTCAGCGGCCCTGAGAAAAATCTCACGCCGCTGCGCCGGATAGTCGAAATCCTCCGCCTGGGAAAACAGACAGCGGTCGAGGAGCAGTTTGTTAAGCCCCCCGGTCAGTTTCAGATCCCGGTGCGACTTCAGAACGGGTTCGACCAGTTCCTCGATTTCCCCCCGGGTCAGAACGCCGTTTCCCTCACGGCTGTCATACACCGTCAGGAGGTCTTCCGCGATCCTGAGCAGGACGCTGTCATTCACGGCAATGAATTGCGGCCGGATATATTTGCCCTGTTTACGGAATTTTACCAGATCTTTGGTCAGCATCATCTCCTCCCGAAACGGTTAAATTTCTTATAGGCGCGGTGTTCGCGGCGGCGATTGCTGATATGTTCTTCGGAAGTCCCGGCGCTGATCAGTTCATAAAGGATTGCCTGCTTGTTGTCTCCGGCGCGCAGGATGCGCCCCAGGCGCTGGACATGTTCACGAATACTGCCGCTGCCGGAAACAATTATTCCCACGCTCGCTTCGGGGACGTCGACCCCTTCATTCAGGACTTTACTGCTTATCAGTACCGGATATTTGCCGGAACGGAAGAATTCCAGCAGTTCTTTGCGTTCCGCGACTTTAGTGTGATGGGTAAGTACCGGAACCATGAATTTGCGGCCCAGCAGATAAGCGGTTTTGTTATCAGCGGTAAAAATAATTATGCGTTCGCCCCGGTGAGCCGAGATCAGTTGCCAGACCCGGCGGATTTTAGCGCGGCCGCTGCGGGCGATGCGTTTCTGTTCGAGAAAAGCGGTGAAAACTTTACGCCCGTCCGGCATTCTCGAACATAAGCCCAGAAACTGCATCCAGCCGTCTTTATCCCGGAAACTTATGGCGTGGCGTTTCACGAAATCAAGATAGACCCGGCGGTTTTCGGCGTATTCGGCAGCCTCGTCCGCATCCAGCTCCACCCGCAGCTGCCTGGTTTCATAAGGCGCCAGTATTTTCCCTTCCAATTCGTCGATATGTATCTGGCAGCATAGAGGCCCGATCAGTTCGGAAACGATTTGCCCGCTTTCTTCTTCAAGTTCCGGTGTCGCGGTCAGGCCCAGCCGGTATGGAGCCAGGGACATTGAGGCGGCGGTACGGTTCACCGTTCCGGGGAGATGGTGACATTCATCAAAAACGATAAAAGCGAAACGGTCGCCGATAAATTCCATATTCAGTACCGCGGAATCATAAGTGCTCACGGTAATGTCCAGGATTTCGCGGGAACCGCCGCCGAGCATTCCGATTTGCCTGCCGAAAAGTTTTTCCAGTACGCCTGCCCATTGCTGGAGCAGGTCGATAGTCGGTACGATCACCAGGGCCGGGCGCTGAAGATAATTTATCGCCTGCGCCGCCAGAAAAGTTTTACCGGAACCGGTCGGCAGGGCAGTCACTGCGCGGCAGCCGGCTTCTTTCCAGCGCTCCAGAGCCTGGAGCTGATGCGGATGTGGAGAAAATGCGGTATTGAGCTTTAACTTTAAAGGAACAAAATTTTTCGCTCCGTCATGGTAAGCGGCGTTACCGTCGCGCAAAGCCAGTATCAACGGCGCATAAAGATAGGCCATACAGCGGTGACATGAAACCCGTTCGTCATATTTTATCCGGCGCAGCAGGGAAACCGGAAGTTTTTCCAGAGGAAGATTTTCGAGCAGCAAAGTTCCCGCATCAAATGCGATATTGGCGGGAACAAAATCCATTTTGTCAACCATTTTTATATTCTATCCAAGGCTCTGCCCCGGGCTTCGGAATTACGGGCTAAAAATCAGTCTTTCGGGGGGCGGAAAGCGACAAGGGCGCCGGCCATCAAAAATCCCATAAAAAAACCGAGCACGCCGAAACCGAATTTTCCCAAGGCGGTTTTACCGAGCGGACTGACTGCGAGGATAAAAGCACAGAATATTCCGCAGGGAATACCGGAAAGCAGGCCTTTTTTCCAGTTGGGATAAGAAGAAGAAGTATCCTGCGGCAGAACTATTCCGGGCGGAAGTTCATAATTATCATCATCATGAGCTTTTTCATTCATAGTTTATTCCACGGAAAATTCTTCCCCTCTGGACAAAGCGACCCGGCCTGAACGGGCAAGCTTTATTTCGCCGAAGTCAGTCAGCAAAGCGACGAAATCATTGATTTTTTCGGCTCTGCCCGAAAGTTCTATGCCGAGTTCGTGTTTGTGGACGGTAACGATTTTCCCATCGAAGATTTCAACCAGTTGAATGATCTGAGATTTTTTGTTGGGGTCTTCGACATGAACTTTTATCAGCGCCAGTTCCCGTTCGATAAAATTCTGATTGGTCAGATCTTCCACTTTCCTGACGTCAACCAGTTTGTTGAGCTGACTGTCAATCTGCTCTATGATCGTGTCATCGCCCTTGGTGACAATAGTCATTTGCGACAGGGAAGGATCCTGGGTCTCATTTACAGTCAGGGAACTTATATTGTAGCCGCGCCCGCTGAATAACCCGGCAACCCGGGCCAGAACTCCAAACTTATTATCGACCAGAACAGAAATCGTATGGGTTTCAATTTTGCTCATTTACTACCTCTTTTTAAGATTTAAGATTTAAGGGTATCTCTAATAATTCAATGTAGCACATGCTCAAGCGAGACGCTTAAGCTACATTAAAATGCAATTTTGGGGTACGTAATTGTCATTCAAACTTCATTTTATTTATTTCAAAAATGCCAGTTTCGCGTTTTTTACGTAATCAATGCATTTCTGCCGGTCACAGATTTCCGTTTCGCTGTCTTTCAGATAACTGCACGCGTCTACACCGTAAGGCATTATTTCCTTTATTGCACCGGCTACATTCTCACCGGAAAGCCCGCCGCTGATTATTACCGGCAAAGGACATTGGCTGACAAATTCCGCAGCGTCGCGCCAATGGTAATCCTTGTCTTCGCCTGGTTCTCCGATCTGGCTTACTTCTTTATTATAGCAGTCAAGGGTAACAGCGTTGATTACCGGATAGAGTTCCTCCAACCCCATAATATCATTGAGATTCTTAATGTATTCGGCAACAATGATTTTTGCATACGGCGGCAACAGGTCGCGCAGCTTGAAGATTTCCTCATTGGCAACGCCGTGGAGCTGAACAGTGAAAATATTCGCCCGGTTCATAATTTCCGCGATTTCTTCGGCTTCAACCAGGTGCGTGACGATAACCGGGGTTATATAAGGAGGAAGCTGCTGCGCCAGCCGGCCGGCGGTGCTTGCCAGGATAAAAGTTTTGGAGCGGTGCAGTTGGCCGACCAGGAAACCGACGGCGTCAGCGCCGGCGTCAACGGCGGTCCGCAGCTCATATTCGTTCTGAATACCGCATATTTTTACTTGCATTTGTTGTGGGTCTCCCAGGCTTTAAGTATTCCGTATAAAGTAAAATTGTCTCCGGCATATTCGATTCCCGGTATGTTTCTTATGAAAAACTCCGCATCGCCTCCGGTCCCGACGATTTTCAGGTCGCCGTCCGTATTCCGGCGCATCACGTTTATCAATTTCTTCACCGCTCCCAATACGCCGGCGTTTATTCCCAGCTGCATTTGTTTTCCGGTTGTGGTTCCGGGAACATCCGGAGCCGAGTTTTCCAGCGGAACCAGCGGCAGTTGAGCGGTATAATCGTGCATTGACCTGCGTAACAGATCACGCCCCGGCGCGATTGCCCCGCCGATGTAATTCGCGTCTTTATCAAGCATTTCAAAAGTTACGGCCGTTCCGAAATCAATACACAAAGCCGGCAACGGGAACTTATCCTCAAGCGCAATCAGGTTTGCCAGCCGGTCGGCACCCAAAGTACTGCTGTCAACCTTTCCCAGATTTATATTGCAGACACAGCCCGGTTCCAGCCGGAAAACGCCGGCACCGGCAAAACATTCCCGGAATCCGGGGACCACGGTCGCCATCGCCACCGGCATATTTTGCGGCAGAATTTCGCCGTTAAGGTCCGCAGTCAGAATTTTCCGGACGGAATTTATTTCACCATTTTCAGCTTCAGCAATGGTAGTATGGGTATTACCGATATTCAACAAAATGACCATTATACCGCCGGCGCCTTATTTACCAGTACAACATATCCGGAAAGTTTAATCAAAGGAAACTTGACAATTCCGGGTAGAACCCGAGATTATGAACCAGTTCCTTTATCCGCTGGGCCGATTTCGCGTTGCAGACCAGCGTCGCATCATCAGTATGGACAATAATGAGGTCTTCAACATCAATAGCCGCCACCAGATGCTTGGTGTCGCCGACAACGATATTATTGCGGCAGTCAAGACCTCTGAACAAACCGCGGACAACATTGTTATCCTTATCCGGGCGAAGCTGGTTGCGCAGCGCCGTCCAGCTGCCCACGTCATCCCAGTCGAATGAGCATTCGGCGACAACGACGTTATCGACTTTTTCCATTACCGCATAATCTATTGATATTTTGTCGCATTTATCATATTCATCAGTCATAACGCGGTCAATATCGCCTTTAACGAATGCTTCGTTGAAACGCCGGGCCATTGATTCCAGATAAGGAGCGTGTTTCCGGAAAGCTTCCAGAATAGTTTTCAGCGACCAGATAAATATGCCGCTGTTCCATCTGTAATTGCCGTTCTCAAAAAATTTCTCCGCGGTTTCGATATTAGGTTTTTCCTTGAATCCAAGGCTCTTGAAAAATCTGGTGCCGTCCGGGCTTGCAATCTGCCCGCCGCAGTTTATATAACCGTAACCGGTACTGGCGGAAGCGGGATTAACGCCTATGGTAACGATATTGTCGCTCTCGGCGGCAAGTTCGGCGCAGTCCTCAAGTTCCGTACGCATTGCTTTGGTGTTGCGTATGACATGATCGGCCGGAAGCATAAACATTACGGCATTATCGTTTCCGGCTTTTGCCTGGACGATGCCGGCCGCCAGAGCGACGCACGGCGCGGTATCTTTCCCGACAGGCTCTCCGATGATGTTTTCAGCCGGAAGATTTTTCAGGAGCGAGCGCATCGGAGCGACGTAATCCTGGTTGGTAATGATCAGGATATTTTCCGAAGGTACCAGGGGATTCAAACGTTCGACGGTTTGTTCGAGAAGCGTCAGGTTTCCGATCAGCCGCAGTAATTGCTTAGGATGGTTTACCCGGCTCTGCGGCCAGAAACGTTCTCCTTTTCCCCCGGCCATTACAACTGCATAAAAATTATTGTTATCCATAAGTTTTTAAATAACCCCGTATCGGTTCTCAACCGAGTTTTTCAATGATTTTGGTAAGCGGCAGAAACAGCGCGATAACGATACTGCCGACGACTACCGCCAGGCCGACAATCATCAACGGTTCGATCAGCGAAGTCAAAGCGCCGACCGCGTTATCGACTTCTTCCTCATAAGTATCCGCTATCTTTTCAAGCATGTCCGGCAGTTTACCGGTTTCCTCTCCTACTTCGATCATACTTATAACCATTTCAGGGAAAATCTTGGTTGCCCCCAGCGGCGGAGCAATACCTTCGCCTTCTTTTACCGCGTCATGCACTTTGGCGATAGCGTTGGAAACCACCTCGTTGCCGGCGGTTTCCCTCACAATATTCAACGCCCCGAGGACTCCCACCCCTGAGGACATCAGAGTACTAAGGGTCCTGGCGAAACGGGCTATTGAGGTTTTCGCGACAATCGGGCCAAATAAAGGCATGTTGTATTTCACCCAGTCAAACCCGTGTTTGCCGAGTTTTGTTTTGCCGATAAGTTTAATCACGACAATAACCGCGACAATTACTGTAACCATATACAATGCCTGGTTTTTCATCATATTCGAGAGACTGATGACCCATTGAGTAAGGGCCGGCAGCGGCTCCCCTTCGAGCAGGTCGTCGAATATTTTTGTAAAGTTGGGTACGATAAACACCATCAAGCCGACGGTAACCCCGCCGGCGACAATCAGAACGACAACCGGGTAGATCATGGCGGATTTCACTTTTCCCGCAATTCGCGCGGAACTTTCCATGAAGTTCGCCAGACGGTTAAGGATGGTTTCCATGGCCCCGGCGGCTTCCCCGGCGCGGATCATATTCAGAAATAACTTATCAAAGGATTTCGGGTTTTTAGCCAGGGCTTCGGAAAAAGTAGCGCCGGTTTCAACCGCTTCCGAGGTTTCGCCGAGAACCATTTTTACAATCGGATCCTTGGACTGTCTCTCCAGGGTTTTGAGAGAGCGGATCAAAGGCAGGCCGGCGTCAAGCAGGATCGCCAGTTGGCGGGTAAAGATAGTGAGCTGCTTGCGCTTGATTACCGGAGTACCGATAGTCATATTCAAGCCGCTGCCTTTTTTCTTTTTGGCCGGAGTACCGCCGCCTTTCCTGGACGGCGTTACTTTCGTGCCCTTGGCAGGTTTTATGGACGTAGGATACAGGTTTTGTTTTTTGAGCGCGGTCGCCGCCTGTTCTTCGTTAGGAGAATCAATCTTTCCTTTACGCTCTTTGCCGTTCGAATCCATTGCTGTGTATAAAAATTGCGGCATTTCGTATTCTCCTTGTACGTTTGCTGCTTTAGCTTAAAGAGCAGCTAACTTCTCAATTATTGATTCAGGGTCCTGAGATTTCGTAATCAATTCATTATAACTTATCATCTCTTTAGAATACAACTCGATCAGGTGCGCGTCAAGCGTATTCATTCCATATTTAGCTCCGGTTTGAAGTTCTGAGGGGATACGGAACGTTTTATTGTCACGGATAAGGGCCTGAATGGACGGGGTTGAAACCATGATTTCGAATGCCGCGACCCGGCCGGGTTTATCCGCCCTCGGCAGGAGCACCTGCGAGATTACGGCTACCAGCGAAGCCGCCAGCTGCGTCCTGATCTGTCCCTGCTGTTCGGTCGGGAAAGCGTCGATGATACGGTCAACGGTTCCGACCGCGCTTGAAGTATGCAGAGTTCCGAAAACCAGGTGCCCGGTTTCCGCCGCGGTGATCGCCGCTTCAATCGTTTCCAGGTCGCGCATTTCGCCCACCAGGATAACGTCAGGGTCCTGGCGCAGGGCGCGCCGCAGCGCCTCACTGAAACCGGTCGTATCCACGCCGATTTCGCGCTGGATAACCATACTGCGTTTGTTTTTATGGTAAAATTCTATCGGGTCTTCGACCGTAATGATATGATGGGCCATTTCCTCGTTGATGATATTGATCATTGAGGCGAGAGTCGTGGATTTTCCGCTGCCGGTCGGCCCGGTTACCAGAATGAGTCCCCTGGGGCGGAAAAGCAGGTCTTTTATGTGCATGGGCAGCCCGATCTGTTCCATAGTGAGCAGGGTATTGGGAATCTGGCGGAGCACGGTGCCGAAGAAACCCCTTTGCTTGAAAGCGCTTACGCGGAAGCGGGCCTGGTCGCCGAAGGCGAAACCGAAGTCCACGGAACCGCATTCCTGAATGGTTCTGATATGGGCGTCGGAGGCAATTGATTTAACCATTGCTTCAGTTTCTTCCGGAGTCAGGGGGTCTACTTCCAGCGGGGTAAGTTCCCCGTTAACCCGGACCATCGGCGGAGCGTTAACTTCAACATGTAAATCGCTGGCGCCTTCGTCAACTACCAACTGCAATAATTCGCTCATATTGATACTCATTTAAAACCCTCCTTTATGTATACCTGAGAACTTCGTCAACGGTTGTTT
>JAQUOK010000034.1 GCA_028717165.1 Victivallaceae bacterium
ATTCCAAAAATTCTAAATTTACATTGTTGTCAAGACACATCTGCTCTTCCGGAGTTAATATAGCCATTCCGGACCGAATTACGTTTTGGGCATCAACAGGCAAAGAAAATATGATTCTAAAAGCCATGACAAGCATCACTTTTAGCGCTGTTCTGTTTGCCAGACCAAATTCATTAAGCGGTTTTAAAGTTAATCCCAGAATCGCTTGTTCATATGTTCCGACCTTCCGTGAAAGCTCCCAAGCTAAAACAGCCACTTCCAAATATTTGTCTAATTTCCCTTTGGCTTCGGGGTTGCTCTTGTCTAATTTATTAATATCGATCCCTGAACTTTTCAGGAACTTAGCGGCAAATTCCTCAAAACCATCCTCAATATCCGGATTTTCTTTCAAAAACCTGGCAACGTTACGTTCACGTTCAAGTCTCTTATGTGCTTTACTTTTTTTATTTTTCTTATTTGAAGGCATATTTCTATCTTAAGTCTGGTATTGTTATTTATCCAATTTTGAATCATCTTTTTTATTCAAATAGTTATTTTTTGAAACAACCGTTCTACCTAATTCTTTTTCTGTTTCTTTTCGTGCGTTACCGGCAACTCTGCCGCCGCGTTTTGCAACAGCTTTGTTTTTATTAAAAGTATCCGGTTCTTCTTTCTGTGAAATTTCTGTCGTTACCCTTTCTCCAAGCATAGTAAAGATTAGTTCCAAATCGTCCATGTGATCGCGTAAATTAACTTTGGACTTTTCAGGTAAATTCTTGTATTTTTTGTATGCGGTCGGAGTCATGCCGAAAGTGGCTTTGGATATTTCAGCCGTTAAAATAGCGAAATCCCGTTGTTCCTTTATGCCGCGTTCCTGCCATTCATCGGTCAAATTCTGGCGGATAGCTATACTGCGCAAACGCTTATCGATCCAGTCCTTTGAGTAGCCTTTCTGTTCATAAAGTTCTTTCATGCGTTCTTGAGCAAGGGCCGGATTTTCGATTTCCTCAACTCGCTCATAGCCGACTTTTGCCAGCCAGCGTTTAAACGGTTCTGCTTTCGGTGATGGGATAGACTGGATTATACGAAAAATATTCTCTGTGTTTCCTGCTAAAGTTTTACGATTTTTTCCGCTTCCTGTTTCCATTGCTACCTGGGGACAATTTGTCCCTATGTAGCGTCTAAGCTCAGGCTCTCGTTTGCGGATTTTCTTTAAATAATCTGTCGGGTTTACAGAATCAGTCAAAGCACCGACGATATCCACTACCGAAAAATACCATTCATTATTATACCATGCTTTCCGGATTTTCTTATCCTCAAAAACGACTATTTTATTTCCCGTATTTTCCATATATTTTTTATCCCTTTTGTTTGCTTCCCTCATTTTGAACTATTAAGTATTTCTTAACAGTTGCTTCCGGTGTCAACTCTCTATTGTACGGACATCCAGCTTTAGTGTACTATTCCCATTATAAACACCAGGGTTAATCATCTTTCGATGCTCTATGTTCACACCAAGAACATCGCTGACCGTATTCTATATGCATTTTATCGCAACCACATTTGTCACATTTAAGCAATCGTTCCTCGCCAAACTGATCATATGCATAAATTCTATTATTCTCAATTCTGTATGCCTCTCCATCAGCATCTCCCAAAACATATTCCCAACATTTAGAGCACTGAGCATCAAAAAGTACATTACTACCACAGAAACAAATCCCTTCTTCTTGTTCCCATAACTCTTTCTGAGCCTCCAACCTGGCTAGTCGAATAATCTCGCGTTTTTCCGCAAGTTCTGTCTGTCTTGATACAGTAACATCAATATGTTTTAACCCTTCAACAAGGCTATTAGTTAAAATGATTTTTCGTTTCCGGCTAATTTTTTCTGCGAATTCCTTGCGTAACCAATCATTTATGTATGACTGTCCGTTATAAGTTATTCCATAATCGGAATCACGACTAACAATAACAAGGTCATGAGTTTGACTATCGTCATCAATATTTTTAACACAATGCAAGCACCATTCCCAGTTAATCCTGTCTCCACATGAAGTGTCTTTTTTCTTCCTGGGAGGATAGGCTCGGTTAAAATACGTATTTGCTAAAGAAACAGTATTTAAAAATTCTTCACTTGTTTCATCATACAGGCAAAGATTATATTGAGATTTATACTTAACCAGTTTTTGCAAAATCTTATACACCGGATCATGCGTAGATGGATCTACTAATATTTTTTAACCTTCTCTTTGACTCTATTATATGCTGACTTGTTTTTTACCTGAGTTGACGTTATTGCTTTATCAATTTGAGTATTACCAACAATAGGAGGAATAATGCTTAGTTGCGGAGGCTTTGAAAATAGTTTTAAAAAATCTAACAAGATAACATTTTGCCTGTTCTTCTTATACTCCATCTCAACTTGCGGAGTCATTATCAAACGATCTTGATGAACCTGTAATTTTTCTAAAAGCTCCAGATTTAATTTCCCCTCCCGGGTTCGATAAAAGTCGAGAAAAATATTAGTATCTACAAAGAGTAAAGCATTCAAATTTTTGGGTTGTGTCATTTTCATATCTCCTGAATTAGCTTTCGAGGATTGGTTTTAATATTTCTGGGCCTTTTTCAAGAAAGCTTATTTATTTTAGATTTTTATTTTCATTATCCGGGATTATTAATATTTCTCACACAATGGTATATTCGTCAAACATAAAAACCTGCAATTAAATATAACAGAAATATATTGCAAAACAAATTTTCCGACAATTTTTCAGGTGTTTTGCCGTAAATAATATCCCCTGTTTTTTGAAAGATTTATCGGCATGGCACAAATCATTTCTCCGCTGGAAATGCGTAAGAGAGTACAAGGATTAGCAAAAATCGTTATGCAAAATCATGAATGACAGATCAAGAACTGTTTCGCGCTTTGCGCGACCAGCGGTTCGCCGCTGGACCGCGACCAGGCCAAGCCCTGGACGTTGAGAAAATCCTGCGGATTTTCCGTGATTTTGGAAATCTACATGAATAAGATACCGAACTGGTAAACAAGTGTGGTCACAATATAAGCGAGCGCGGTCAGGCCGAACATCTGGAAAAACGCCCAAAACCATGAATTGCTTTCGCGCCTGGCCGCCGCAAACGTCGCGATGCAGGGAGCGCTGAGCAGACAGAATATCATGATACAATAAGCCTGCAGGCCGTTGTAATGCTTCGGCAACTCGGCACGCAATGCGACCGGATTTTCCTCATCAAGCTCGCCGAGCGCAAAAACTATCCCCATCTGGGAAACGAAAAGCTCTTTGGCGGGAAAAGCCCCGATCAGGGCCGTACCGACTCTCCAGTCAAAGCCCATCGGTTTTAACGCAGGCGCAATCACATGTCCTATCCTGCCGGTACAGGTATAACTCAGGGCTTCCGCCGTTTTTTCATTTCCAATTTTGCGGATCAGGGATTTCTTTTCCGCGGCCGGCAGCCGGCTCTGTTCGATTTTCGCCATTTCCCCGGCATAATCTCGCTCAAACGTTTCCTTTTTCGGGTAATTGCTCAAGGCCCAGAGAACCACTGAGGCGCCCAAAAGCAGAGTACCAGCTTTGTGCAGATAAACCGACGTTCGGCTCCACATGTGGATACAGATGCTTTTCAGGGTCGGAATCCGGTAAGGCGGAAGTTCAAGCACAAACGGTTCGTTTTCCCCCCTGAACAGCGTCGAACGCAACAGTTTCGCGGTCAAAACGGCAACTGCTATTCCGGTAATATAAATAGAAAACATAATCGCAGCTTCCCACTTTTTCGGGAAAAAAGCGGGAATGATCAGAGCATAAATCGGTATTCTGGCACCACAGCTCATTAAAGGCACAACCAGCATGGTCGTCATCCGGTCGCGTCTCAGGTTCAAAGTCCTGGTCGCCATGATCGCCGGCACCGAACACCCGAACCCGATAAGCATCGGAATAAAACTTTTGCCGTGCAGACCGATCTTGTTCATAAGGCGGTCCATGATAAACGCCACCCGGGCCATATAACCGGTATCCTCAAGAATGGCGATAGCAAAAAACAGGAACGCGATATTCGGCAGGAAAACCAGCACTCCGCCTACCCCGGCGATAACTCCCTCGACCAGAAGCGACCTCAAAGGGCTTGCGCTGCCTTCCGGCCACCAGGAAGAAACAAAAACGCCGAGCCATTCAACCCCCTGCTCGATCCAGCCCATAAACGGATCGCCGACCGTGAAAGTCAGGTAAAATACCAGATACATCAGACCAAGAAACAGCGGTATGCCGAAAACCCGGTGCGTAAGGACGGAATCAGCCGCTTCCGAAATATCCCGCCGCTTCTGCAAAGTGGAACTTACCACTTCCCGGCAAGTCCCGGCAATAAAACCGTAACGGTGTTCGGTAACGATAATCTCACTCGGCTCATTTACATCATTTTCCAGTTTCCCGATAATATCATCAATCGCTTTCAGCGCCTCGCCGCTTCCCGGAAGAGCCGATAAAAGTCCGGTAATTTCATTATCTTTTTCGAGCAGTTTTATCGCCAGCCATTCGGCATCATAACCTTCAGGAACGAGCTTATTATCGGTCAATATCTTAGCCGCTTTCCGTATCGGGATTTCCAATTCATCACTGTAATTGACCTTGTTGACCGAATGTCTTTCCTTTTCCCTGACGACTTCGCCGATGACTTTTTTCAGCTCATTAATCCCTTCGCTCCGATTACCGACAGTACAAACGACCCTGGCGCCGAAAAGCCTGGCGAGCCGTTCGGCGTCGATTTCGATTCCTCTGTCCCGGGCGTTGTCAATCATATTCAAAACCAGAATCAAAGGAACACCCAGCTCCATAAATTGCAGCGTCAGGAACAAATTGCGCTCCAGATTGGAAGCGTCGATAATATTCACTACAAGTTCCGGTTTCTCGTTAATGATCACGTTGCGGGCGATCAGTTCCTCGGGAGAGTTGGCGGTCAGGCTGTAAGTCCCCGGCAAATCGGTTAGCGTTATGTTGAGGTCTCCGGATTTAAAAGAACCGACTATTTTTTCGACCGTAACCCCGGGATAATTTCCGACATGCTGGCGCGCGCCGGTTAGAGCGTTAAAAACCGTAGTCTTGCCGCTGTTGGGATTACCCGCCAGAACAATTTGATTTCTTTTTTCCATGCTGTCTTTACTGAACGACTTTCACTTTTATTTTTTCACACATCCCCTGCCCCATGGCCAGGCGGCTTCCTTTGACTTTTAATATCAACCCGCCGCAGTTGCCGTGTTCCACGACTTCAAGCTTTTCGCCGGGATAAATACCGAGCGCGGCAATTTTACGCTGAAATTCACATCCGCCGAAAGCGTTCAGAACCACCAGTTCCGCACCCGCCGGGGCGGAGTTCAACGATAAAACCGGGGAATTATATTTCCTTGCTGTCATCTAATTCAACTGTAATATTTACAGCCTCCTCTTTGCGAAAAGATAAATTATAACCTTTTATTCTGACTTCGACCGGATCGCCGAGCGGAGCAACGCGCTCCAGCCTGAGCGAAGTACCCTTGACTATGCCCAGATCCGCGAACTTTTTATAGCCGCGTATGTTGCGGGAAATGGAAACGATTCTTCCGCTTTCGCCCGGTTCCATTAACGACAATGGCTTCTGCATATACATATTCCAATAGTTTTACGTGCTGCAAAATTTTTACTTTATAATAAAGCATTCCATATTAAATTAGGTTGCCCTAACTGCCTTTGCAAGCCGAATACAATATTTATTTCATTTATTTTTAATCGAAGTCAGTTTAGACAGCCCAGCCTTCCGAAGTTCACCACTTTTTTAACAATTCTCCGTAAAATTTGCCGTCGTACCGGGAATATATACTGTTTTAGGTTGAATCATTAACTTTTTATTCGTTCGGGAACGGTGTAGCCGCCCCTGTCTCCAGGGGCGCAGTTATGTGACGCACGGCTAGGGACAGCCGTGGCACTTTGAAAATTTAGTCAAAAGTTTTTAACATATTGTCAAATTTTCAGACTAATAAAGTATATGATAATCGGCTATGGCAAACATATTTCAGATTTAAACTTATAAGAGGAGGCCGGATACTTTTTGCCGCTGCGAAAAACAGGCGGGCGCAGCGATATGATCCGCCGTACGGCGCCGCTTCACGCTAATACCGTGCGTTCACTTGTTACATCCCTGCTCCATTCCGCCTAAAAGACCGCCGATAAAGATGTCTTGATTTTATGGGAATTTGTTATTTTGACCGTATAAACCGACTAACCGCTTCCCTGATTTAAAAATAAAAACATCAAAAAGTTTATATAAAACTTGATAAAATTTATTTTTAGTATATTATGTTTACATATACGCTAAACAGAAAAAGAGGAAAATCATGGAAACTCGAGGACTTAGTGACGGCGGCCGTTCTATTATTATGGAAACCATCAAAAAATATAAATCGGATAAGACTATAATGTTTTCCGACTATGAAATTCTTGCTAAAGCGATTTCCGATATTCCGGCAATGAAATATATGCCGGCTGAAGAAAAGCGACAAACTGTTGAAAACTACGGGAGTTTTCTGGAGGTGTCGGAAAAATTGAATATGGAGTAAACTCCTGAAAGATTTTTCCGGCAGGAGTTTTCAGGGAGTCGGCAAAGTGGTATTTTCCAATTCCTTTATTTTCCGGTATCTTTGTCATCGTTACGCTGTTTGTCGAGAAGTTGTTCCTGATAACGCCGGAATTTTTTCAAGTTAATTTCGGTAAGTATCTCCATATCTTCAATAATCAGAGATTTAAGCGGGTCATGTCCCAAGCTGTTCCCCAGACTGTTCAAATCAAAATTACTTCGCGCCGCAATATAAAGCCGGGAATATTCCTGTAAATCCTGTTCACAGACGCCTATTTTAAGGAAAAAATCATATATTGCGGCACTTTTTTCTCCGTCAAATATGGTCATACCACTGCAAACCTGATTTATATAGGATCTGCCCACGTTAATTTTTTTAGCCAGGTCATTCTGCCGAATATCATGTTTAGCCAGAATAACCTTCAATTTTCTGCCAAAGTTTTTCCTTCTTGTCAAGTTAATCGTCATATGTTTTCCCATATTTGTTTAGTTATTGCTAGTATTATATCTTGACTGTTAATCTTTGTCAATAAAAAAATAAAAAAGTTCACCATAAAATTTGACAAAGTTTATCTTTGGAACTATTTTGTTTATTATTTAATAAACCAAATATTGGGAGGTTCAAGGTGAAAATTGCGGATTCGGGTTTCAGGGGAATTTTAACTATGGAATGCGATTTGTCCCCGGACATCCCGCATAAGGCAGGAACTTTTTATGTGCCCGGAAGGTGAAAGACGTATTTCTGTTGCAATGACAACTTATAACGGCGAAAAATATTTGAGCCGGCAGCTTGAATCCATCATGAACCAGACAATTATTCCTTCGGAAATTGTGATTTGTGATGATGGGTCCACCGATAATACTATTGAAATCATCCGACAATTTCAGGGTAAATATCCCGGGATAATAGAACTTTCCGTTAATTCTGAACGGCTCGGTTCCACAAAAAATTTTGAGCGGGCAATTATGAAGAGTTCAGGCGATGTGATCTTTCTTTCAGATCAGGACGATGTCTGGCAGCCGGAAAAAATAGCGAAAATGTTTCCGCTGCTTCAGGCGTCATCCCGCCCGATAGGGGTTTTTTCCAACAGTACAATTACTGACAGTGAGCTGAATCCCACCGGAATGGGGCATTGGCAGAATCGGGGTTTTTCCAATAACATGCTTGCTTTTTTATCTGGGAACAGGAATGAAAAACTATCTATTTTTTTAAGACGGGTGCCCTGTGCGGGTCATGACATGGCATTTTGCGCTTCGCTGAAAGATATTTTGCTGCCTTTTCCCGATTTGCCGGAATGCCATGATACATGGATCGGCATGGTGCTGGCGACGCTTAATGCATGGGCGTTTACAAGCGAAGAGTTAACCCTGTTCAGGCAGCATAAAACCAATGTTTCGCAATCCGGGAAAAAACAGGGATTGGCTGCTCAATGGCAAACCGCGAAGGCATCCGTCCGGAATAATACATTTTCATGGAACGCCAAATTATATGGGGAATTGCTTGAACGGGTTTCTCCTTTATGTTCACGGGAGACCGCGGAATATCTGAGCGACCGGCAAGGACATTCCGCAACGCGGGCGGCAATGAGCAATTGCTTAGGCAGGCGTTTGCCGTTAATCGCCAAAGAATTATACAATGGGCGTTATTTCCGGTATGCACGCGGCTGGAAGAGTATAATTCAGGATTTGTTATTGCGGGGGTGAATTACAGGAGATTTTTATCCACGAATTGCACGAATAGACACGAAGATTGAAAAACTTAGTGAAAATTCGTGCAATTCGTGGGCAGAAGAAAGATCATGAGTATTATCAAAGTTGAAAATCTGAGTAAAAAATACATCATCGGGCACGATAAAGCGGCTGACAAGGCATATCATTATTATTCGCTGCGGGAAAGCCTGATGCACCATACGCGCGGAATTTATCAGCGTTTGCGGCATCCTCTGACTCCTAACCGGGAGAATACGGAACTGGAAGAATTCTGGGCGCTAAAAGATATAAATTTTGAAATAGAACAGGGTGACCGGGTGGGGATAATCGGGCGCAACGGAGCGGGCAAATCGACTTTGTTAAAGATACTAAGCCGGATAACGGAACCGACGAGCGGGAAAATTACGATGAAAGGCCGGGTGGCAAGCTTATTGGAAGTAGGGACAGGTTTTCATCCGGAACTTTCGGGCCGCGAGAATATTTATTTAAACGGGGCGGTTTTAGGTATGACCCGAGTGGAGATCAAAAAGAAATTCGATGAGATTGTAGCTTTTGCGGAAATAGAAAAATTCCTGGACACGCCGGTAAAGCGTTATTCAAGCGGCATGTACGTAAGGTTAGCGTTTGCGGTGGCGGCGCATTTGGAACCGGAAATCCTGCTGGTGGATGAAGTTCTTGCGGTGGGCGATGCTGAATTCCAGAAAAAGTGTCTCGGCAAAATGGAAGACGTTTCCAAAGAAGGCCGGACTGTCCTGTTCGTAAGCCATAATATGGCGGCAATTAATAAACTCTGTATGAAAACCATTCTTCTCAATTATGGGGCAATTCGTCATATTGGAGATTCTGTTTCTACTTATGAAATCTATAACCGGGACAACAAAGATGAACAAACAAATGAAAAATTTAATAAAGAAGGAATCCTTAAAAATATAAAAAATCTAAGAGTAAAAGAAGTATTTGAACCTATAATGGGACATATCCTTTCACTAGAGATTGAACTGGGAGATCATCCTGATAATATTGGTGTTGATATTGTTTTGAGTAATGAACATAAAGTACGATTTGCGTTTGTTGCATCAGCATATTATGATTACATTAAAATCACCAAAAAGACGAAACACATACGATGTATAATTGGACCAATCAATCTTGCAGTAGGAAAATATTCTCTTTCTATAAATATTGTTGACCCGACAAAATTACTGTATGAAGAAAATCCAGATATTTTAAGCTTTCAAATAAAGAATAACATATCAGTGAATCCATATAATTTTCAGTTAAATGCTTCTACAGGACTAGTCGTTGTACCCCATCAGCATTGGGAAATTGTTAATTAACGAGGAAAATTTATGCTATCATCAATAAAAGTTTACATAAAAATACAAGTTTAGGAGTAATAATGGTTATTGTCTATTTTTTTACTAAATTGGGGCTAACTGGTGGTCCACTCGTGCACTACAATATGATGAATGGCTTAATAAATTTAGAGCATCAAGTTTTTGTTGTTACGCAAAATGTTTTTTTTAAATGGCATCATGATGCATATTTAGAGCATATTATAATCCATAACAAACCCAATGTTACTCATGAAAATGCTTGGCTAATAACAACAAAATTTTGTATTAAAATCATCAATAAACTTGATCGTTTATTATGTTTAAATTTGAATCCATCGCCCCCGAAAAACGTTATGCTCACAGTTTCTGAAATTACTGACAGATTGATAGAAAATTTTGAGAATCTGGGGGTAAAGCCTGATGTCTTAGTTGCAACGCATATTTATACTGCGGACGCTGTATATAAGTTGAACCAAAAGTCTAAAATGCTTATACATCATCTCCACTTTGAAGAATTGATGTTTGATAATATTTATGATAGGGCTGTAATTAGAGCTATTTTGTCTTTGTTTGATAATCATATTGTTAATTCTTTATGGCTCAAAAAGATGTTTAAATATTTTTATGATATTGAGGCTAAAACTATTACGCCTGCTGGCAACAAAGGAGTCTTTGGCACTGATGAAACATTCTCTAAGTTTGATTACCTAGAAACAATAAACGTTATTACTTATTGTGATACACAACGGTCATTTAAGGGATACAAACAACTAACGCAGATATTAAACTTGTTACAAATGAAACTTCCTAATATTAAAATTAAGATATTTGGAATGCCTCCCTGCGGTAATTGCATAAATTTTAATTATGAATACCTTGGTTGGCTTACTCAAGATGAATTGGCTAAATACTACAAGAAATCTCACATTTTAATTTTATCGTCTTGGTATGAGTCGTTTCCATTCCCCCCTATTGAAGCAATGTTATCATGTTGCATCGTTGCATGTTGTAAGTATGGAACAGAAGATTACATTAAAGACCAAGAAACCGGAATTATAATAAATCCAATGAATCCCGTTAATTCCGTAAACAAAATAATACAAATTTTGAATGATCATAATAAAATGAAAAGCATGAGTCATTCCGCAAAGAGAAAAGCTATGTCATATGATTGGAAAGAAAAGGTTAAGGAATTTGATATTTATTTAAAACAAATTGATAATGTCTCAGTCAATTATATTGATATAGAGATGTTGCAACACGGAGATTTTTCTCAAATTGAAAAAATATATTCATAAAGTATCAATATGTATTCCTGCTTATGAAAAACCTCAGCAATTAAAACGATGCTTGAATTCTATCGCCTGGCAAGTTTTTGATGACTATGAGATTATTATAACAGATGACAGTAGAAACCAATCAATAAAAGCGGTAATCTCTCTTTTTAAGAAAACTTTTGGTTCAAAATTATTATATATTAAAAATGATAGAAGTTTGGGAGCTCCAAGAAATTGGAATAAAGCTATTTCATTTGCGCGTGGAGAATACGTAAAAATAATTCATCATGACGACTGGTTGTCCGATAGAAATTCTCTATTAAATTTTGTCAATGCAATGGATAACAGCCCTGATTCAATTCTTGGATTTGCTGTATCGCTTAATACAAATGAGCAGATGAACATTATAAGCAAGAACTATATAGATAAAGATAAATTAAAGAGTATTGAAAATAATCCATATTGCTTATTCTATAACAACTACATTGGAGCTCCAAGTGCAACAATTTATCGAAATATCAATAAAATAATTTTTGATGCAAATTTAAAATGGCTGGTTGATGTAGATTTTTATATCAGATTACTTGAAGAGAATGGGAAGAAAATACTTTTCATTCCAGATTCATCAGTAAACATATCTCTTGAGCATAATAGAGTAACTAGTTTGTGTGTGAGTTCTCCTGATATTATTTGGGAAGAAAATTTATATATGGCAAATAAATTAAAAAAACATTTATGTTTTTATAATGTTATTGTTCATCTTAATAATATTCTAATTAGTTGTAATTTTAGAATGGATAAGTTTTTTGATTTTGGCTTGTGGAAACGCTATGGGTTAAAAGTTTTTTTATTTCTTATATTATTTAAATTTATGAGTCGAATTAAATTAATCCTGAATCAAGAGTTTTTTTCACGGCCCCCAAATAGTGGCATGACAATTGTAAAGATTCAAGGTGGGTTAGGTAACCAAATGTTTCAGTATGCATTCGGACGGGCTTTGAGTTTAAAAAAGACCGAGCCGCTTAAACTGGATATTTCAAGTTATCCTGACCACAATAGGCGAGAATATTACCTTAATTATTATAATATAAGCGCTGAATTTGCTACCCAAGAAGAGTCATGTTTTGCACAATATCAATATCAACCGTTGTATTGGCGTATTTTGTGTCGCATTTTAAAAAAAACATGTCCACCCCAAATTGCTCTTAGTTGTTTAGTACAAAATGGATCGGAATATTTTGATAAAATTTATGACAAACGTTATATTTATTATAATGGATATTGGCAAAATGAAAAATATTTCAATGAGATTAGAGATGAATTACTTAGGACTTTTACACTTAAAAATACTTTCTCAGATAGAACTGTAACATATCTGAAGCAAATTTCTGAAAACAATTCGATTGCTATACACGTACGTCGAACAGATTATGCTAATAATCCGACAACCAATAAGTTTCATGGCTTACTTGATATAAAATATTACGAGCAAGCTATCGATTTTATCAATGCCAGAGTGAAAAAGAACGATATATTTATTTTTAGTGACGATATTGATTGGTGTAAAAATAATTTTATACGTTACAATCCCGTTTATATTAAAAATACAGCTCCTCATGAAGATATTTTTCTAATGAGCAAATGTCAACATAACATAATTGCAAACAGTTCATTCAGTTGGTGGGGGGCGTGGTTGAATGAAAATAAAGAGAAAATTGTTGTTGCACCTGAACAATGGTTTGCAGATGACCTAGCTAATGAACAGGCTTACAAAGATGGACTTATTCCTGATAACTGGGTAAGATTATGACTGTGAGATTTGTACCAATATCCGTATTAATGTCATTTTATAATGCC
>JAQUOK010000035.1 GCA_028717165.1 Victivallaceae bacterium
ATGTGGTTCTTTTAGGCTGCGGAGGAGTAGAGGAAGTGGCCTGTCTCCCCGGTTCTTTCGGTACCATTATTTTACCGATTGAGGAGATGTGTTCCTGCGCCTGGAGACTTTTGCGGAGCCGTTTTAAAGATGAGACCGCAGCTCAGCAGAAAATAACTTTAAATCCTTATTGGGAGGAAGATATTTCAAATATTTTTTCCGCCGGCAGATAATTTCGTCAGTAAAAAAACAAGGGACGCCGATAAATATATATTCAACCTGAAACAAGATAAGTAAAAAATTTAATTATGAGCTCAGCAAAATTTATAAAACTAGGATTGGTCGGGGGACTCAGGCATTATCATGCTCAGGTATTCCTGCAAATGCTGAATACCTGTAATCGTAAGATGCTGAAGGCCATGGACTGGCCGGAGTTTACCGCGGAAATTGGTGGAAACGCCGGGATCACTGCGGTCTGGGACGAGGATATTGAAGTTGCGCGGACCGCGGCGGCGGCGTGTAATATCGGCACGGTGCTTGAACGCCGGGAAGACATGCTCGGGCTGGTTGACGGCGTGCTCATTCCTGACGACTGTACCATGAAACACCAGCAGTCGGCAATTCCGTTTCTCGAAGGCGGGATCCCGACGTTCATCGATAAGCCGTTAAGCCGCGACCTAAAAGAAACCGAACAGCTACTGGCGCTGGCGGAACATCACGGCGCGCCGGTATTGTCCTGTTCGGCCCTGCGCTATGCGAAAGAAACCGAAGATATCCGCGGCAACCCGCAGCTTCTGGGAGAGATCATTACCGGCGGCGCCGTCGGGATCCAGGCTGAGGGCGGGCTCATATTTTACGGCATTCATCCTCTGGAACTGCTCTTTTCGGTGATCGGCAGCGACATAAAAAGCGTCAGGAACAGCGGCAGGGAAGGCGAAGATTTTTTGATCCTGACTTATCGGGACGGGCGGATCTTTACGGTGGCAAGCAATGCCAAGGTCAAACCCGGCTTCAATTTGCATCTTTTCGGCAGCCGGGGCCAGACCCTGATAAACGTTACCGACGGCAACTATTTTTACGCTGAAATGTTACGGGCTTTTTTGGGGATGGTCACAAGCGGCAAGTCCCCGATTGCTGCCGGTGAAACGCTGAAAGTCATTAAAGTTCTGGTCGCCGGGGAACATTCCGGGCGGAACGGAAAGACCGTTAATTTTACTTCAGGAGGATGAACTTATGGAATTTGATCATTTGGGCTTAATTACCGATCTGGTTCAGAAGGAGGAAACCTGGGTCGCGAAAACCCGGGTCTGGGTAACCGATCCGGGAAAGCATCCGTTCCGGGTGGAATGGTTAAGGTTTGCGGACGACAGTCCGGTACCGGAACCGGTAAGGACACAGCCGCATCTCGCTTTCCGGGTATCAGACCTTGATTCCGTTCAGGGACTGAAGGTTTTGCTGGAACCGTTTGACGTGGGGTTCGCCAGGGTTGGATTTTATGAAACGGAAGATAATATCGTTGTCGAATTTATGGAATATTATAACGCTTAAACCAGCGGAGGTAAGAAATGAAAACGACCGCTAAAAAATGTCGCCGGCATTGCAAATTTACACTTATTGAACTCCTGGTAGTAGTCGCGATCATAGCAATCCTGGCCGGAATGCTGCTGCCGGCTTTGAATAAAGCGCGCCTGAAAGCCCAGTCGGCAAGCTGTCTGAATAATTTGAAACAGGTGGGGCTGGCTTTTATTCAATACGGGCAGGATTTTGACGGCTACTACATCAAGATCAGGACAAGTTATCCCTATACCTGGTCGGAAAATCTGTTCATAAACGGATATATAAAAAGTACCGGAGTATTTTTTTGTCCTTCTCTCCTCCCCACCTGTCAATTTAAAACACTTAGCGATTCATGGAATTGTCCCGATGGAGTAAGCAGAGCCGCACGAGATACGACCTACGGGATATGGCAGGACTCTTATGACGCTTATGAGTTGAGAGGCGATAACGCAAGATATTTGCCTATTAAAAAACTTATGCAGACTTCCAACTACATGTTTGTAGCAGATACCTGCGATGCTGACGGGGCCTTTCAGAGAAGTCGTTTCGCTAAAGACACTGCCTGGAGCGCCATACATTTCAGGCATGTAAATTTAGCAAACGGGTTATTTGCCGACGGACATGCGGAAGCAATTAACAGGGGCAGGCTTATAGATACTATCGGCATAGGGAATTGTTATGTCTATATCGGCGGATCACTGGGGCTCTTTCAATGAGTAAAATATATTTAGCGTGGAGGATCTTTGTAATGTTTAGAAAATCAGTAATTCTGTTTCTTATGCTCATGCCGGTTTATCTGCCGGGAGACGTTGAAAGGAGCGATTTCGGGAAAAGTTTTTCCGTTCCTTCCGAAAAGATAATTACCTCCCACATACCATGGGCGAAGCCTTATGAAAAAAAAATAAAAGCGTTGATAATCTGTCCCAGAATGTCCATGCGGGAAGTGATTGAACTGGCGCAGAGACTCAGTCTGGATTACGCTACCGTCTGCACCGAATCTTCGGAACAAATCGGAAGAAGCGGTTTTGTTAAAAATACCCAGCGGGTGAAAGGCTCATATGAAAATGAAATCCTTGAGGATTTATATGTAAAGCTGAAATCCGGTTATGATGTAATTATCCTGGGCAATTTCAACTGGGATAAATTGCCGGACAAGGCGAAACTGCTGATTCTGCAAAAGGTCAAAACAGAGGGAACCGGGTTGCTTTTTTCTTCGCCCCGGGCGAAGTCTTCCCTGTTTCACGCGGTTTTGAAAAACCGGGTCTCTGCCGAGGGAAACTTTTTATTGTCCTCTGCGTTTCCCTGGGATTATCTGCCGGCCTACGAGCATACCGATCCGCGGAAAATGTTTGAGACGGCGCAGTTCGGAAAAGGCCGGGTACTGAATTTCGGAAGTCAGGTGAGGATCCGCAACAGCCGCTGGCATCTTTCCCCTTTCATTTCTCCTGATAAAACGACTTTGGACGAACCCCAGATCAATTATGACTACTATCTTCAGCCCGCGCTGAAAGCGATTCTCTGGGCCGCCCGGAAAGAGCCGCTTATCTTTGTTTCCGGACTTTCCTGGTCCCCGGAAAAGCCTGATTCCGTCAATATTGCCGTTACCAACCGGAAACAGACTCAGAAAACTGTTCTCTGCTTGACTTTACGGAACCTGGACGGAACAATTCTTTCTTATAAAGAAATCGCCGCGGTTTTGAATCCGGGAGAAAATAAGCTTACGGTGAAAGCTGAAAGGATTCCCGGTGATGTTTTCGTTGACGTCCGAATAAAAAACCCGGACGGCAAAATTCTGGGATGGGGTTCCCAGGTAATGAATCTTTCCGGAAAAGCGAAAATCAGTGTGGAATTACCCAAAAAAAGTTTTTCCCGAAACGAAAAAGTCCGGGGAAATATCCGTATTACCGGCTTGCCGGGAAGGATTACGAAACTTAACGTGTCGATAGAAGATAATTACGGCAGGATCATCGCGACTGAAAATATCCAGTTTCCCGGACATGGCGACAATGCCGTTTTTGAATTTGCTCCGCCATTCGATTATGTGACAATGCGGCAAAAGGTCAAAGTTTCCCTTGAAAATAAAGCCGTTTTCAGCGTCGGCAAAGAATTTTTCATAAATGATCTGCCCTGTACGCCTGACGATATTTTTGTGTTTGCCTGGGGCCCGCTGGAGAATAATTTTTTGTCCCCGCTGCTGCTCCGGCAGTTAAAGCAGTATGGGCTTGACGCCATGATCTGGAAAGCTTATTTCTGTCCGGTCGCGGCCCGGGAAAATATGCTGATCTGCCCTTTTGCCGCGATAACTATGAAAGACACGGCCGAACAGAAACTGAAAAATATCCGTACGCCTTGTCTTACCGATCCGGGTTACTGGCAAAGCGTTAAACGTAAAATACGGGAGGAACTGACTCCGGCAGCGTCTTTTTCTGTACCGATAGCCATATTCGGCGGTGAAAATCTTCTGGCGCAAAACGGTAACAACGTATGTTTTTCCCCTACGTGTATTAAGGATTTTCAGAATTTCGTAAAGAATGAATACAAAAATCTTTCCGCATTAAATAAAGAATATGGAACGGCTTATAATTCATGGGACCAGGTTCGCCCCTTTGGGGCTTCCGGGAATTTCCCGCCTTGGGTCGATCATCGCCGGCATATGGAATCGGTCTGGGCTTCCGCTTACCGCACCCAGAAGGAGTATGCTAAAGCCGTCCTTCCCGCGGGCAAAGCGCTTTGCGGAGACAGCAGTGATGACTGGATCGGCAGTTATTTCGGCAATGATTACTGCAAAATAATGCCGGAACTTGAAGTCGTCAACATTTACCGGAAGCCCTGGAATTTCCAGATGCTGAAGGATTTCTGCCGTCCCGGAACGCTGAAAGGCAGCTGGTTCGGCGGCTATATCGATCAGAGAAGTAAGCTTTTCCAGGAATTCCAGATATGGGAACGGTTGCTGGAAGGCCAGAATATTTTTACCTTGTACGCCGCCGCAAGTTACCCCGAGGATTACTTCGTCAATTTTGATCTGAGCCCCTGTTCGTTTTTTGAAAAGACCATAGAAGAAATAAAGGAACTTAAAGCGGGACTGGGGAAATTAATGATCAACGCCTCTCCGCTTAATGACGGTATCGGGATTTACTACTCCGCTTCAAGTCTCCACGTTGCCAAGTTGACCTCCCCCCCCGGCAAAGGGCAGGAAAACCAGGGAGCCTATATACAGTTAGTGAAAGACCTTGGCTTTCAGCCGCGGATGGTTTCTTATCGTGAAGCCGAACAGGGGAAACTTAAGGATATGAATCTTAAGGTATTGATCCTTCCCCTTGCTTTAGCGCTTTCCCCGGCTGAAATCGCGGAAATACGGAATTTTGTCAAAAACGGCGGAACTGTTATCGCGGATTTCTTTCCGGGAGTATATGATCAGCACGGGAAGAAATACGAAAACGAGGCTTTGTATGATGTTTTTGGAGTTAAAAGTTTTAAACCCGGAGAGAAAGTTAAGGGGCCGGTCAGATTTTCTGCGGCTGGTCTCGAAGACGTCAAAAACGAGATGACCGGCGCCGCTATGGACCAGCGGGAAATAACGACCGCCAAACCGTATGGTTTTATAGATAAGATCCCAGCGCTGCTGTTTAATAAATACGGGCGGGGGCAGACGGTTTATTTGAATTTTTCTCTGGCTGATTATTGCATTCCGACTCAAGACGGCCTGCTCGGGCCGCTTAAGGACGACAAGGAATACCGGGAACGCGCGTTCCAGAGAAAAATCATGTATTTTCTCCTGCGCTCGGCCCGGCTCGTCAGGCCGGTCGGGATAAATCCCCGGATCCGCTGCCGCACTTACCGCTTCAGGCTGGGTAATGCCGAATATCTGGGCTTACTGCGTCCTCCTCCGGAAAAAGGTATTAAATATGATTTGAATCAGGCGCGTCCTTTGACCGGGAAACAGGTGTCATTGCAGTTGCCGCGAAAAAGTCATGTGTATGATGTTCGCGATAAAAAATATTTGGGTGAACTGCAGACGCTCAAAACGGAGATTTTCCCTGGAACCGCAAGATTATTTGCGCTGATGCCGTATGAAATTAAAAACGTGCAGTTGAGGCCCGGCAGCAAGAATGTTCGGCAGGGGGAAATTCTCCGTTATGACTTGTCATTGACATATGAACCCAACGATAAAAAAGTTGTTCCGCATGTATTCAGAGTGGAATTGGTTGACCCTGCAGGTAAAACTGTGTATTATTACACAAGGAATATTTTTGCCGATACCGAAACTTATTCGGGGAAAATCAAACTTGCTCTTAATGAAGTTCCGGGGACGTGGACAATAAAGGCAACTGAAATTGTCAGCGGCCTTGGAAATGAAATAAAATTCAAAGTACTGCCGAAGCAGAACTGAAGGAGAAATACCTATGAAAAAATTATTAACGCCCCTACTGTCAATGTTTATTATAACGGTATATGCCGTAACTGATACAGCAGATGAAAACGAAAAAAAAGCGACTGCGCATTGGTCCCTGGACGAAAACGGAAAGCATATAATTGCTGACGAAGCAGGAAAGAATAGCGGTTTCTTTCCGGTTGCGCCTCATGCCCCGGCATGGGAGAAAAACGGGAAAGTAAACAGTTGTCTTTCCTTTGACGGGGTTGATGATTATATCGAGATCAGGAACAGTCCCGATGTAAATCCGGAAACCGGGCCGCTTGCCGTAAGCGGATGGTTTAAAACCGGACAGGAAACCGGGCGGCAGTTTATTATCAATAAATACAGTGATTCCGGTTGGAGTCTGGAATTGATAAACGGCTATTTAAGAATGAATATCCGGGATGCCAAGGCAAGCAGTCCGTCGATATTTGCGCAGTCGCTGAAAAAATATGGGGACAAGCAGTGGCATTATTTCGTCGCGGTTTGGGCTCCACCTAACGTTGAACTGTTTGTTGACGGCAAGCTGGTGGATCGGAAAAAGAATTTGACTATTAAAAATATTAAAAGCTCTGCGCCGGTCAGGATCGGGAATCTCGGGCCCGGCGGAGGCAATTGGAATTTTCCTTTTAAAGGGGAGATTGACGAAATAAAATATTATAAAGCGGCTTTTTCGCCGGAAGAAGTGGTGTTGCAGTATAAAAGCACCGAAGAAATAATCGAAGTATTCAAAAATTACCTGGCTGAGGCGCAGAATTATAAGGATATTCTTGCCAGGGCGTCAAAGGACAAAGAATTTTCTCAAAAGAGTCTTTCATTACAAAATGAGATCAATGAAATAAGCGAATTTTTAAAGAAGCCGGATACCGGTAAAATAGCGGCTTTATTCATCAGGACAAAAGATTTGCCTAAACGGCTTGAAGAGTTAAAAAATGCTTATCTGCTCCAGAATATTATCAACGGATAACGGAAATTATGAAAAGTCTGGTCATTCTGTCATAATACTATTAACTGGGGGGGAATTCAATTAATTACATGAATTTTTAGGCTTGGAATACCAAGGAATCGAAAAATTTATAAAAAGGAATATCAAGAAAATAAATGAAAAACACAAATATTTCAAAGAAAAGTCAGTTTCGTATATACCATCCGGACGGTTCTTCTGCAGAAGTGCCCTGTTCCCGGCACGTAATGATGCCCGGCGGAATGTTCCCGTGTATGGCAAAATGTAAATCCGGGGATCTGATATCCGTTCTCCGGGGAGGAGCCGGACATGTCGGAGTGGCGGGTTATTTAGCCTGCATTAAAAGTTCGGACGGCGGCGAAAGCTGGACTGCTCCTCAAATCATTGTCAACAGTGAATATGATGATCGCAACCAGACATTGGGAGTTCTGAATGACGGGACGGTTTTACTGGGATACAGCACCTATTGGGATCATGTCCGTTATCTTGACTGGTATAATAAGTTCTGGGAATGGGAATTTGACCTTTCAACCCCGCATCCCCCCACCGACCAGTCAAAATTCGAAATATGGCATACCCGTTCAACCGATGAAGGCAAAAGCTGGGAACCGCCGAAGAAATTTCCGGTTCCTCAAGGCTTTGATTCCACCGGTTCAACCGCCGGCGGCCGGAAAATTATCCAGCTGGCGGACGGAACGGCGCTGATGGCCTGCGGCTTGAGGACCAGCTCGAAAGACCACATAATCGGGCGTCAGACGGTCTTACGCTCTGCGGACGCGGGAAAATCCTGGGGCGATCCGACCCTGATCGAGGTCGGGTTGGGCTGCGAAGAAGAATTCGCTTTGCTGGAGTTGGCGGAAGGCCGCCTGCTCGCGGCGTTGCGGGGATCCGGGATCGGCAGCCATTGTCTCTGGCTGTCAAATTCGGAAGACAACGGGAGAAGCTGGAGCCGTCCGCCGCGGAAAGTCACTGATCAATGGGAACATCCCGGCGACTTGACGCTTTTGTCCAACGGCTGGATAATGCTTACTTTCGGATGCCGCCTTCCTCCCTGCGGGGTCAGGGCCCTGATCAGCAAGGATATGGGGCAAACCTGGGATTATACCCGTAATATCGTTCTGGTTGACAACTGTCAGGGGATCGATTGCGGATATCCGACCACTATTGAAGTCGATGATGAATTCCTGGCAACCAGTTATTACCGGAAAGTCAGCAGAAAACCTTATTTCCCCGGATTGGAAAACACTTGCATTGCCGCCGTGGTCAAATACCGGAAACAGGATTTTTTCAATGCTTTGAGCTGAGTTTCTTAAATGCAAATTGTTGGGCGTTAGTCCTAACCCGGAGGACAAGGCTTTAAAAATGAAATGAATCTTAACCCATAACGGAAACAGTATTTATGAAAGCATATCGAGTCGCGTTTGATCCGCAGAACAATTTTTCCCTGGAAGAGTTCGAGGCCCCGGCCCCGGCATTCGGGGAAATCATGGTAAAAGTCGCTTATTCCCTTATCAGTCCCGGTACGGAACTCGGCGGTTATAACCTGAAAGACCGCAAACAAATGTATTATCCCGGCTATACCGCCGTCGGGAAGGTGCTTGACGCCGGGAGCGCGAAAGACCGGGAACTGATCGGGCAAACCGTGTTTCTGTATCCTGACATGGATGACAGCACGCAGTGCCACGCCACCTGCAAACTGCTTAAACCGGGTGGCCTGGCGCTTCCCGTCCCGGAAGGGCTTTCTCCTGAAATCGCGGGGTTCGCGAGAATGATCAATGTGGCGCTTACGCCTTTCTGTCACATTCCGCCCCGGGTTTCGGGAGGGTATCTGTTAATTCTCGGACTTGGGCTGATCGGCAATCTGGTCGGCCAGATCGGTAAGCTGCTGGGATTTCGCACTATCGGGGTGGAACCCGATCCCGGACGGAGAGCGCGGGCGCGGCAAGCGGGACTGGATCTGCTGATCGACCCGTCGTCCCAGGATACGCTTGCCGTGATCATGGAAGCTTCCGGGGGGAAAGGGGTCGATTTCAGCGTGAACGCCAACGGCCGGTCGGATTCTTTTGAATTATCCGTCAGGGCGGCGGCGGTAGGCGGGGAAATCTCCACATTGGGCGGCGCCAGGGTTCCGGCGCGGGTGGAACTTATGGACATTATCAACGAGATCCATTATCGCCATCTTACCGTTCGGGGAGGGTGGGAACTGCGCCTGCCCATGAAGAACGCCGGCGCCGAAAAAATACCGTCTATCGAAGCCAACCTGAACAAAGCTTTTTACTGGCTCCGGAACAATAAAATTAAACTCGATCCCATTCACACGCATACGCTCGCTCCATCCGATTTTAAAAAAGCTTACGATCAGCTGAACGGTAAATCAGCGGATTACCTCGGGGTTGTCATCGACTGGGAAAAACCGTTGTTTTAAAAATAGCATGGAAAAAATTACGAATAAATACCTGGCTTTAACGGGTAAGGGCACGACCCATATTCCTCATTGGGAACACTGGAGCAATCCGGATGCGGAAACGTTCATTACGGGTATAGATCATTATGAGCATCCGTTGCCGGCCGCGCGGAAGATGAATGAACTTTATCCTGAACTCTACCTGAATTTGCCTGCGGATGATACTCCTGTACCGAAGCCGGGAAATGAGGCGGATCTTGAAAATGCGACGGTTCGGTGGGGTGACGGCGAAACGGTGACTTTTGAGCACGGCGGTTTTTTTAAGGACGATGCATCCATATTGAATTTCAGTCCGTTGCGGCAAGGAGATTTCAGCGCTTTCCCGGTAATAGAAAATCACGATTACCGGGATGCCGAAAAGCTCTATCAGACCATGCTTGACCGGCACGGTCTGCGCGGAGTGGAAACCGTACCGCAATATTCCATTGCCGTACCATGGTATTACAATACTATTTTCATGTGGCCGGTTCTTACTTTCGGCTGGGAAGGTTTTCTGCTTAACTGCCTGGAAGACAGATTTGAACCGATCATGCGCGAATTTGCCGAGATCAGCCGGCGTGCGGTTGCGGCCCTGGCCAAACTGCCCGCAAATTTCATTTTGTTCCATGATGATATCTGCAGCGCCGCGGGGCCGATATGCAGCCGCGAATGGATGAACAAGTATGTTTTTACCTGCTATGAGGAGTTCTGGGATACTATCCATAAAGCCGGGAAACGGGTAATTTTTATCGGCGACGGCAATCTGGACGCTTATGTCGAAGATATTATCGAATGCGGAGCGGATGGCATTATCAGCGAACCTCATACCAATTTTAAAAAACTGGCTCAAGATCATCCCGGCCTTGTGATGGCAGGTGAAGGCGATAACCGTATTTTATCTTACGGTACGCGTGAAGATATTAAAAAAATGGTTTGTTCAATGACTGAAACCGGACGTGCTGTGCCTGGTTATTTTTATTGCATAGGTAATCATATTCCCTGGAATGTCCCGGTTGAAGCGACCAAATATTATCTTGACCTGTGCAGGGAATTGGGAGCCCGATAGTGTTATGAAGTTCGTAAAGGTTTAAAAAAAGCAGTTCAGGGAAAAAGAAATATTATGGAATTCAACTGGAAGCTGCCGGTTGCGTGGTGTCAGGCCGGGTTGCCGCAGGGGAACGGTCTGTTCGGGGCGCTCATGTGGGGAGACAACGCGACGCTTAAGTTCACCTTTAACCGCGCCGATTACTGGTTTTACGGCGAAAACCTGCCGCCTTCCGAAGAGCAGAGTTACGAAAACCTGAAAAGACTCCTGGCGGCTGGGAACGAGTCTGAAATAAAACGGATATTCGGCGGCTTGTCGCCGGACGGACAGTGGCCGCAGCCTTCTTCACGGTTGCCTATGGGACGCCTGGAAGTGAAACTGCCGTCCGGCATGGCGGGCGGTTTGCGTCTCGATACGAATTCTTCGCTCGGCCGCTGGCGGGACGCCGGCGGCAATCTGGAAATAGAGTCGCTCGTCCCCCGGAAAACGCCGTTGCTGGCGCTGCGGGTGAGCGGCAGCAAATACCGGCAGTGCGTTTTTTCCGTACGCGGAACGGATTCTCCTGAAATAGCGGAATTCTACCGTAAAAACCGTTTCCCGGACCGTTGCGAATCAGCGCTTTCGAATTGGCGAAGCGGCGGCTGGATTCAGGAAATCCCCGGCGCAAAGCCTCTCGGCGTTTACTGGAAGATCGAGGAAAAAACGGATCATCTGGAACTGTTCCTCACCGCCGTGCGGGGCGGATGTGTTTTCGAGACAGAGGGTAATGCCCGGGGACTGCTTGAAGCCGCTGCGGCGGCAGGCTTTTCCCGCCTGGCGGAGGAAACGGCGCGCTGGTGGCGGAATTACTGGGAAAAAGTCCCGAAAATCAAAACTCCCGACTGGGAGATCAACGAACTTTACCGGTCAGGCATGTACCGGCTCGCCGGATTGTGCGCGCCGGACGCCCCGGCGGCGACTTTGCAGGGGCCATGGGTGGAGGATGACCGGATGCCGCCCTGGTCCTGCGATTATCATTTCAATATCAACATCCAGGAATGCTGCTGGCCGGTTTTTTCCGGTAATGTCCCGGAGTTTATTCTGCCCCTGTTTGAAATGATCCGGGGGTGGAAGCCGAAATTGCGGGAATACGCGCAGAATTTTGTTCATATCCCGGACGGTCAGATGCTGCCCCACGCTACTGATGACCGGGGTACCGGGCTCGGCGGCTTCTGGCCGGGGCATATTGACCATTCCTGTACGGCCTGGGCAGCTCAACTGATGTGGCTGTACTGGAAATATGCCGGGGATGAAGATTTCCTGAAGAATACGCTCTACCCCTTTATGGACGGCGTGATGAATGTTTATGCGGCGATGCTGGAAAAGGATGCCGACGGCAATTTTTTCCTGGCCGCGGAAAGTTCACCGGAATACAATGAGAACCGGATTGACGCCTGGGGGCGCAATCCCGCGGTTCATCTGGCGGCAATTCATTTTCTGGCCAACTGCCTGCTGGAAACGGCCGACCGGGTGGACAGTTCCCGGAAGAAACGCGAGCTTTGGACGGAAATTATCGCCAAACTGCCGCGCGCGCCGGTTTCCGCTGAAGGCGAGCTTTGTATCTGGGACGGCCAGCCGCTTGCCGAGCCGCACCGGCACTTTTCTCACTTGGCTGCTCTGCATCCGTTCGATCTGCTGGACTGGCGGAATTCCGAACATGACGCCGCCCTGGTTGCCCGGAGCATCAGCAAGTGGATAACACAAGGTACCGGCTTATGGGCAGGCTGGAGTTTTCCCTGGGCAAGCATCATTTACAGCCGGCTGGAAATGCCGGAAGCCGCGCATACCATGCTTTCGATGTTCCGGCGCGCATTCATGAAGGATGATTACGCCTTGCGGTATCTGCCGGGGAAAGCCTGTTTTACTTCAGTTGCCGGCCCGACCGGGAAATTGATCATGCAGATCGAGGCCGGAATGGCGTCCGCCGCGGCCGTAATGGAAATGTGTGTTCACTGTTCCCGGGGCGTGCTTTATCCTTTCGCCGGTATTCCCGCTTACTGGGCGGATATATCTTTTGCCGGCATTCGGACTGAAGGCGCATTCCTGGTCAGCGGGCTCAAAGCGGGCGGCGAGGTCAAAACCATTACTGTCAAGGCGGAGCGGGACGGCATTCTGAAAATAGCGCTTCCGCATGGACGTTTCCGGATAAAAAGAAACGACGGGAAAGCAGCGGAGCTTACAGAAAACCTTTATACCGTAAGCCTTTTTGCT
>JAQUOK010000036.1 GCA_028717165.1 Victivallaceae bacterium
TTTTTTCCGCTACGGCTCTCCGGATACGGGCGGCTATATCGTTGGAAAAACCGATAAGGTCGCAATGTATCCAGATAATTCCTGCCCCGCCGTTTTCCAGATACAAAATTCTGGCATAAAGGTCGTCATATTTTCCGACTGACGGCTGAACCCTGGCCATGTAGCCGCAGAGTTCAATGCCGGTCTCCGGCGTAATCAGTTTCTCAGCTATGCCTGCCTTCAACATGATACAAGTTCAACCTTATTGGATTTGCGTACGTTCTCATGTACTTCGGATACGGCGGCGATAATATCGTCCATATCTTCCCTGCTGCCCAGGAGAATATTCTGGCTGAGCCAGCAGCATTCTTCTTCCGCCGCTTTTTCAGCAGCCGGACATACGACCGCGGAATAATCAAGAGCCGGGTTCGTATGCTTCCAGCCGGTAAACGGGCCGAATTCTTTTTTCAGCATGAACGGCTGTTTATAAATAAGCGTGTTATAGCCGTTTGAAACAGGTATGCCCCGGGCCGTGACCGCTTTAATAAAGAGTTCCCTGGACATGCCGCCGAAATATTCCCGGTCATAACGGAAAATATAAAGATGATATGAATGCCTGGTCGCCTCCGGCCGTCTGACGAGCGGCCTGATCCCGGGTATGCGGGCAAGCTTTTCGCTCAGGTAAGCGGCGTTCGCCTGCCGCTTATCAGTTTCAGCGTCAATTTTTTTCAGTTGTTCGTTCAGAATTGCCGCCTGAAACTGGGACAGGCGGTAGTTGCCGCCGAGATGCTCATGCTGATACCAGGCGCCATCCCTGACCCGGCCGCAATTGTGAATGCTCCAGCAGTTCTCCGCCAGTTCTTTATTGTCAGTTACAATTGCGCCGCCCTCCCCGCAGCACAGGTTTTTGCTGGACTGGAAAGAAAAACTGCCGATATCGCCGATTGACCCGACCCGCCGTTTTTTATATTCCGCCCCGTGCGCATGGGCGCTGTCCTCAATCACATAAAGTTTATATTTCCGGGCAATTTCCATGATCTCGTCCATAGCGGCGGCATGGCCCCCCAGATGAACCGGGATGACGGCGCGCGTATGCGGAGTTATCGCCTGTTCAATCTTTTCCGGATCAATGCAACAGGTATCCGGGTCGATATCGACAAAGACCGGAACGCAGTTGGCTTCGATCACGCTGGTGGCGGTAGCCAGAAAAGTAAAAGGTGGAATTATCACTTCCGAACCTTCCTCCAGGCCGCAGGCAATCAACGCGTTGCGGAGTGTTACGGAACCGTTGACCATAGTCACGCAATAGCGGCTGTCCTGATAGGCGGCAAAAGCTTTTTCGAATTTCTCTGTCTCGGTTCCTCCGATGCCCCATTTACCGCTGTTGAGCACTTTCAGCAAGGCCTCGCTTTCACCGTGTCCGTAAGTCGGCCACCCGGGGAATTTTTTGTTTCCACGGGAAAAGGCGCGGCTTGTTATAATCCCTGATTTTGTTGTTGCTGCCATATGATTCACAATCCTGTTTTATTAGTAGCGAATTGATATTCCAACCTGACTCTAATATATTATAATACAGGGATTTTCTTGAAACAATGGATAAAATCGTCATCAGTAATGCCAATATTGAGCATGCCGCGAACGATCATTTTCAATTACCTGTAACATGCTATCGTGCATTTGAACTTAAATCCAAACAAATTAATGTTACATAGTCGTTACTGAAAACCCTTTTAAATAATTAGAGTTAAGTCACTTATTTTATCAAACGCCGGTTTTTCATTGCAAGCTTTTCAACTTGTTCTTATATTTCTCATAAAAAAGTTGCTTTAAAAATATTTTTCCCGATAAAAGCTTACAGTCTCTTTTGTCCATACTCTTCGTTAGTTTCAGCCTTGCGTACAACCGTACGCGTCGGCTTTACTGCCTCGATTATGAAGCAAAATAGACTTTTTCAGTAACGACTACATAAAAATAAGCCGGACCGCTTATCTCAGGAATTTATCTTTATATCTTTGCGGGGAAAAACCTTTGAGTTCCTTAAAGCGGCGGCTGAAATGATAAGGATCAGGGTAACCGAGCTCAGCAGCGATGTCTTTTACCGTAACGGTTTTCCTGGCAAGCATTTCGGAAGCCAGCTGCATTTTAAGATTGTCGATATAGTTTTTGGCGGTTATCCCGGTTTCTTTCTTGAATATCCGGTTCAGTTGGGAAACGCTTAAACTGCAGAACGCGGCCATTGAATCCAGATCCCAGTACTTTCCCGGAGATTTTTTTATTTCCTCAAGCAACTGCACGAAAGCCGGATTTTCCGAAATAAGAGAACTTTTGTTTTCGAAGTACAGTTCGATGAGCAGTTTCTGCAATTCCAGATTGGCTTTTATCTGAGCGTCCCTGGCGCTGTCGAGAGCCAGTTCAATGATCGGCAGAAGCCGTCTGCCGGTACCGATCTTCAAAATACCGTTTTTGATAATACCGCAACTGAATAAATGGTCGGCAAGCGGACCGTAAAAAGAAATCGAGTCTTCTATATACGGCTTGTTCCCGCCGCCGTACTTGTGTTTAAAGCCGGGCGTAACCAATATTCCGCTGCCTTTTTTCACTTCCCGGATTTTCCCGTCGGCCGCGGCATACCAGCCGTCGCCGTCAAACATATGGGAAAGATCATAGAATTCGAAATACCGCAAAGACAGATCATCCGGGTCATCCGGACCGCTGACCTTTCCCCGGTAAAATTTGCATATCCAAAGTCCGTACTGCCGATGTATCTTACGGATCCCCTGCGGAAGCGTGTGCACCGGACGATGGTCAATATTGGCATCACTGATGACGATTTTATCCATTGCGCCAGTCCTTTTTTCGCTTATTATTATAAAGGTACTCTTACTGAAAGTCAATTAAAATCTAAACGAAGGATATGCCATGAAGAAAATAGCAATAGCAGGTTTCGGTTTTATGGGGGCGGTACATGCGAGGAATATTCTGGCCAGTAAAAACCTTGAACTCTGCGCAATCATCGATAACCGGGAAAATATTTTTGCCGGAATTGAAAATACCGGCAATGCCGGCAGACTGGATTTACCGATAGAGTTTTTAAGAAAAATACCTGTTCACCGTACCCTTGAAGAGTACTGCCGGACGGAAAATCCGGATGCGGCGCTTATCTGCGTGCCTTTGTTTCTGCATTATGATTTAACGAAAAGGGCTTTAAACCTCGGACTTGACGTTTTACTGGAAAAACCTTTCTGCGCGGAACCGGAGCAATGCCGGGAGCTCATCGAACTGGCGAAAGGAAAACAACGGCTGCTGATGGTGGCGCATTGTATTCGTTTTGCCCCGGCATGGGAATTTCTGGCGGAATGCATCAGGGACCAGCGCTATGGAAAGCTGCAACTGCTGACTGCAACCCGGATGGGGGGCGAACCGACCTGGGGCGTCTGGCAGGATGAAAAAATCAAAAATACCTGCGGCGGGGCTTTGCTGGATCTGCTGATACATGACGTCGATTTCGCAAACTATTGCCTGGGCGTTCCGGAATCCGTAAAACTGAACCTGAATAAGGACGAATACTGGGAATTTGAATTGAAATACCATGACGAACCGGCAAAAATAAGCGTCAAAGGCGGCTTCCTGTACCGGCATACGGCATTCGCTTCCGAATATGCCGCGGCTTTTGAAAACGGCAGCATCCGGTTCAGCACACTGGAACCGGAACTGATCCGCATCGGGACGGATAAAGGTGCGGAAACCGTTAATGTGAAAGGCGACGCTTATAGCGCCGAACTTGAATATTTTGCAGAATGCTGCGAAACCCGGACGGCGCCGCTGAAATGTCCGCCGGAAGCTTCTTTGCAGGCGATAGAAACCTGCCGGGAGATCCGGCAGGCAATACCGGCTTCCGTTTGAATTTGCTTTAAAGCTTCTGATACTGTATATTATCCGGACCGATAAAAAAAACTGTAACAAAATATGTCTGAAATCAAGTATTCAATCGTCATACCTACTCTGAATGAACGTGATAATATCACCGTTCTGCTTTCCCGGCTGGAAAAACTGTTTGCCGATAAACCCGGCCTTTTTGAAGTAATTGTCGTGGATGAAAATTCTCCGGACGGCACTTATGAACAGGTTTGCGAATTTGCGCGGGACAGAAATTTCATCCGCTGCGAGAAAAATCCTTCGACTCCGGGCCTGAGCCAGAGCATCGTTTACGGCTTTGACATCGCCAGAGGCGATTTTCTCTGCTGCATGGACGGGGATCTGCAGCATGACGAAACCGTGCTCCCCGAACTTTTTACCGCCGCCGAGGAATACGACCTGGTCATCGGTTCCCGTTACGCCGGGAACAGCGGTTTTGCCGAAAAGTGGAATCCGATAAGGAAATTCGGCAGTAAAGCGGTTACTTTGCTGACACGCATGCTTTTGAAAACAGACGTCAAGGATCCGATGTCGGGGTTTTTCGTTATTCGGCGCCGTGCTTACGAGAACGTGCGTTCCCGCCTTAATCCGCAGGGATTCAAAATAATGCTTGAACTCCTCTATATGCTGAATACGGCGGAAAATGATTATTCCGTGAAGGAAGTCGGAATATTTTTCCGCAACCGTGCCAAGGGCGAAAGCAAAATGAGTTCGAAAGTGGTAATTGAACTGCTGAAAATGTTGTTCGATTTACGGCGCCGCGCCTGACTTCTTCATCTTCTGCAATTCCCGCTGCTCCCGCATCCATCTTCCGTGGATTTCCGCCGCCCGGCTCCTTTCCCCGTCGGCATCCAGCGATTTAAGCAAGGCTACTTTCAGATACCGGGCCGACATATCTCCGGGAGGCATTTTGTCGATCAGTTTTACTGCGTCATGGTAGCGTTTGTTCCGGATAAGCACCAGGACGGCGGAGCGCTTTTCGCTCATCGGGCGCAGTTCCCAGGAATCACTGGCGGTCAGTATGAACAGAACGAGAAAAAGCAGGAGAGGTCCGCCGGCCCGGAAATATTTCTTTCGCGCAAATTCACGGATAATAATGATCAGCGCGGCGCTGCTCAGGCAGCAAAGAAGCGGAACGCCCGGTATGCGGAAGCGGTAAAACATGGTGAACGGCAGCATGGAGGCGGCATAGGCCGCAATCAGAAGCCCCGGAAAAGCAATCGCCTTGTCCCGGAAACGGAAGCATAATATTGCCAGTGATATTGCCGTGAAAAAATTGAACGGGAGAATGAAAATATTCAAAAATTCAATTATTTCGCGATGAGCGTAAAATGAAAGACTGTTGGGTATTTCGTAGGAAGACAGGTAATTCAGCGCCTGCACCGGGAAACCGGCAATAATCGATCCGGCGGCCCGGGCGGCATTTCCGGCAGCGTTTGAGTGGTACGCGCCCATTACATTCTGCCAGTGTCCGGGAACAAGCGACACCGAACTGAACATGACGGTATTATAAATGAGAACCGGAATCAAAAGCACGGCTGTTCCGGCGGCATAGTAAAGCACGAATGATTTTTTAATATGTTTCCTTACCGCGGGATAAAGAAGCATTGCCAGCGGCGCCGCCGCGACCGGGATAAAGTTTTCCCGGCCGAGTATGCACATTCCCATAAAGATGCCGGCAATAAAATATTCCGCGTTTTTTCTCCTTATGAACGCCGAGACGAGATAGTTGGCGGCAAGAACGAAACAAAGCGCCAGGGGAACGGCCCGAAGGAAACTTAACGAAATAAGCGCCGCCGGCCCGTAAAAACAATAAAACAATGCGGCAAGCCGGCTGCATGGGCCTCCGAAGCGCAGACGTCGGCAGAGCTTGTAAATAAAGACCGGGACGAGTGCGCATACCGCGGCCTGCAGCGCCCGCATGGCGACGAGGTTTCCCATTGCCGGCAGATTGAGCACGTAAAGGAAAACCGTGTACAAATATGAATACATGTAACCGGCTCCGGGAAGTTTCCCGTCAGTCAGGTCTTCAGCGGCTTTCAGCATCGAAAGCTGATCCGTTCCCGGTACAGGACGGGGAAGCAGACCGTAAGTCCTGGCATAACAAAGGGTCAGCAATAAACAGAGCAGAGAAAAAATATATATCAGACAGGAGAAATTTCTGTTTATGAATCTTGACGTCTTGACAGACATAGCATGGATATATCCTTGAATTCGTTGATAACAAACTCAATATATATTTTTTTTACCGCAAAGCAAACTCATTTTGCTTATCGAGTCTACTATTTCGGCCACAGAGCAGGCCTGATTATTGTTTCAGGCAGGTCGAAAACGATTTTTCTGATTCCGGCAAGCAGATATTCAGGGAGGGGGCCTTTTTTAAGCAAATCTATATTCTGCGCAAGTTGTTCCCTGGAATCAACGCCGGTCAATACGCTGGTGACGGCAGGATTGCCCAATACGTAACGCATGCATAATTCACGCATATCCATACCTGAAGCCGCAGCCGTTTTTTCTAATTCCCGTCTTACCGGGATCAGTTCGCGAAAGGCGTTTGTCATGCTTGTTTCCGGCATCAGAAGCAGCCCCTGCAGATAAACACTCCGGCAGAAGAGGGTAATTCCGGCAGTTTCAGCCAGCGGCCATAATGGATCGAAACGTTTATCGAGGATATTATATGGAACTTGGAGAAATTTTATATTTCCTGCAAGGATTTGTTCACAATAATTGGCCGAGTCCAGGGATACGCCCGAACCGGCCGCCAGGCCGCGCGCTTCCAAGCCGCGCAGAATATCAATATATTCAAAATCTTCCTCATGGTGGAACAGACAAACCGCAAGCTGCTCAATGCCGAGGCGCTTTAAGGAAGTTTCCACGCTTTCATTAATTCTTTTTTCGACCTCGTTCTGCGATAATTTGCGTTCTCTGAGCGGAGGAATTTTGCTGATGACTTGGACTTTGTCTTTTATCTTCAATTCTTTGAAAATACGTCCAAGGACTTTTTCGCTGTCTCCGTAACCCGCGGCGGTATCAAAACTTGTAATGCCGTTTTCGTATGCGTACGCCGTAATCTCCCTGGCTTTTTCGTATGAAGGTTTCCCGCCGGTATTCGCGATACCGTAATTAAGACCGAACTGAACGGTTCCTAAAGTCATTCTGGAAAATTTTGTCATTTTGCAGTATAACCCCCGTCAACGGGAATATTCGTCCCCGTAATATATGCTGAAGCGTCGGAAGCGAGAAATACAATGATTCCTTTAAGGTCGACATCGCTGGCCAGGCGTCCCAGTTGGGTACGCGCGCTGTACTGTTTGACAAACTTTTCCGGATGCCGCGGATCATAAAGTCCGCCCGGCGAAACGCAGTTGACCCGGATAGCATAGGGACCGAGAATGCTCGCCGCCCAGCGGGTAAAATTGATGATCCCGCCTTTTTCATAAAAATATATCGGGCTCGGGTTATCGCCCATATTAGTGCCCGCGTAATTGGCCGTCTCTAAACCGACCATACCCATCATCGAACCGATATTGATGATCGAGCCGTTCTGCTGTTTCTTCATTTCACCGGCAAAGAGCTGAGTGATCTTAAACAGCGCTGAAGCGTTGACGTGCAGGCTCTTATCGTAATATGCCAGGGGTTTGTCCCAGCCGCCGCCGGCGCAACGGGTTACGGCATTGTTGACGAGAATGTCGAAATGATCGTTCTCGGCCATGATTTTTGCGTGAAGTTCCTCAATCGACCGGTCGCTGCCGAGGTCAAGCGGCAGAGCGCAGACCTCGAAACCGCGCGTCCGTTCTTCCCCGGCAACCTGCTCCAGCGCTTCAAGACCGCGTGAAGCTATATAAAGTTTAGCCCCGGCTTCAGCCAGGGCTGCTGCTATCTGCCGGCCGTAAAGCCCCGCGCCGCCGGTTAACAGCGCAACTTTACCTCGCAGGGAAAATGTATCCAATACTTTCATTTGCTCACTTTTCTAACCTTTATATCGTTACATCAATATTTGCCATATTCGTCAAGCAGATCGCGCATTAACCGAAAACAACATAGCAAACCCCATAATCGCCAATACAGTTTAACCATGCCTGATACTTTTCAGGCAAAAATCTGAAAGTGCGGTTCGCTAAAGCATAAGCAGGGACATTGAGTTATTCCTCGGTTTCAATTCCCCGGTACGGTATTTCTCCGCGATAAACAGCTTCAATTCGTGCTCTGTCAGTCATAATATATCCCGTTGTAATTTAGCGAAATTACCGTTCCGGAACTAACTCGGCAAGTATTACTTTACGATTATTTTCCTTCCGGCTGATAATTCCGCCGATGACTAATTTCATGAGCTCTTCGGTTTCGCTGAACGGAAACGGATATTCACCGCTGCGCAGAAAATCGATAAATGCCTGCAACTGGGCTTTAAAGGCGTAAAAGGTGTCACCGCCTTTTACTGTAACACTGCCCAGAGTGCCGTTGAGGGATACCGCCCCGCCGTGTGCCATACCGTTTATGCAGCCGATTACGATATCGATGCCGTCCTTATGAGTTATGTGGACAATATTGCGGTCTTTGGTACCGGTGTTCTGTACAGAAACAAAACCGGGGCCGACAAGCGGATAAACCGTTTCCAGCGCATGGATACCGTAAGTTTCCCATTTTTTCGCCATCGGGGCGGTTATCAAACGCAACGCTCCTAACTCATGGGTGGAAATCCGGTAAGGCAGCAGTTCTTTCTGGTAACGCATGGCGCTGGAAGACAAAACCGGGCGCTTTTCAATTTCAATCCATCTTTTAAAAGTCGCCAGATCGGCGGAATTGTCACATAGCGGTTTATCGATAAAGAGAGGTATTCCAGCCTCAACAAAAGGCCGGGCGCGTTCAACGTGCTGGCTGCCGATATCGGTACCTATGATAACCGCGTCGACCTGGCCGATCATATCTTCCGGCTTATCGACAACCTGCGGAATTAATGAACATCCGGCAACATGTTCCGCATCACACCGTTTATCACAGTAAATATGGGTGACGCCGGCGCCGTTTATCCGCAAAGTTTCCGCAGGTTCCTTGTTGAGATACTCAGGGATTCCCGCAAAAGGGCATTCGGCGGTCATCAGGTCCCGGTTGTAACCATTGAAGATCGCGCTCCATGAATAGGGATGACCGTTACCTTCAGTCATACCGATCATTCCAAGACGTATCTTGTTCGGATTTTTAACTAAATTCATTTCGGTTTCCATTATTTCAAATGTTAAAAAATTAATTTATATATACAAATATAATATTTTTTATTGAAAAAATTCCGCTTATACTATATAATATTCTTCGATTGATATATAATTTTGTGGAATTCTGCGAGACCTGCATGAAAGAAGTTCTGAAGAAATGCTTTTTCCAGTTTGCCAATATTCAGGTATTGGATTCAGCAGCAAAATACGCACCGTGCCTGATAAATCACCATATTCACAATTACTGGGAATTAAAGATTTTCCCGGACGGCAACCGCAACGGCAAGCTTCCGCGGCTTATCATGGTACCGCCCGATATTATTCATAGCGCCACGCCGTGGCTCTTTGAGAATAAATCATCCAATTTCGTCCTGGGGTTTACGCAACCGAGAATTTCCGTACAGATAAGTAATGAAGGCACATTCAGTGAGCGCTTTTGTTTATTTTCGCGGGCCGATGACCTGTGTCCGGGAGGACTTTTAAATGTTTTGCGCAAATTTCAGGTTTTGCGGGCCGGGGAGACGGAAGGAGAACTTTTGGAAAAACATCTGAATAATTTATTGAATCTGTTGTTTTCAGCCGTGGATATTGCCTTGCAACAGGCCGCCGATACAGGAGAATATTCCGGTTTCTCAATAGTCGAGCGTGCTTGTGACCGCATTGAAAGAGAATATTACAATGGGGATTTGACCATCGAAAAAATCGCTGCCGATCTGAATATTACCCCGGGCTATCTTGCCAACCTTTTCCAGAAAAAAGAACTGGGTATGGTGCGCCGGTATTTGATTCAAACCAGACTCAGACACGCGTTCCGGCTTTTGAGTACCGGCAAATATACGGTAAAGGATATTGCGGAACTGACCGGTTGGAACAGCCAGTTTTATTTTTCCAACTGCTTCAAAAAATATTATAAAATATCCCCTTCCCGGGTACCGGTAAACCCGGAAACTACCATAACCAAGATTAAAGGCCGATAATTTTTTGAAAAATATTTGAATATGGGCTTCACCACATTAGAATAAGGAATAATTCAGAAAATTTTATACAGGAATATATTTATGGCGAAAGCGCTGATTTTTCTGGCGGACGGGATGGCGGATCTGCCTTTGAAGGAACTTGACGACAAAACGCCGCTGGAAGCGGCTTTCACTCCGGCGATGGACTCCATAGCCGCCAAGGGCAGCAGTGGAACGTTTTTGACCTTGCCGGAAGGACTTCCAACTTCGTCGGACGTGGCAAATATGTCAGTGCTGGGGCTTTATCCTGAGAAAAATTATCCCGGCCGCGGCCCGATCGAAGCGGTCAGCCAGGGAATTAAACTGAGCCCGGATGACATCGCCTGGCGCTGCAACCTGGTAACGATTTCTTCCCGAGGAATGTTGGAGGATTATTCCGCCGGACATATCGAGGACAGCGTATCAGGGCAGGTAATAAAAGAATTGAAGAATGAACTGGATAGTGACCAGGTAACCTTTTATCCTGGAGTCAGCTACCGCAACCTGCTGGTTCTGCATGGTTCCGAATTTTCGGATAAAGTCGATTATCACAAACCGGATTCTTCGCAAGGAAAACATATTTGCGAGCTGGCCTGGACTGCCCTTGACAACAGTCCCGAAGCAAAGCGCACCGTTAATTTACTTAATGATTTATTTGAGAAAAGCGCCAAGGTTATGGCAAAATATTCATCTCGACATCCTAAGGCTTTGCCTGCAAACCATATCTGGCCGTGGAGCCCCGGCAGACTGCCGGCCATAGGAACGTTCGCGGAACGTTACCAGGGCAAAACCGGGGCGGTTATCAGCGCGGTGGACGTTATAAAAGGCATCGGGAAATGTATCGGTATGGACGTTATAGACGTTCCCGGAGCGACCGGCTATATCGACACGAATTACGCGGGAAAAACCGCCGCCGCGCTTGAGGCGCTCAAGAACCATGATTTCGTTTATCTGCATGTCGAGGCCATTGACGAGTGTTCCCATGAAGGTAATCTCGAACTAAAAATGCGTGCGATTGAGGATTTCGATTCTAAAATAGTCGCCCCCGTACTGGAGGCGTTAAAAAATGAAGATGTAATTTTCGCGGTACTCCCCGACCATCCGGTCCCGATTGAACTGCGTAAACATACCAGGATTCCGGTCCCGGTTGCGGTATGCGGGCCCGGCATTGAGTGTGATGAAGTCAAAGTTTTCAGTGAACGCGAGGCCCCGAAAGGCAGGCTCGGAGCCATGAAAGGCGACGAACTCATGAAACTTATTTTAGGGCTCAAGCAAAAGCAGTTTTAAGATTTAAGGTTTAAGGGAAATGCCAAAAAGTAGTCGCAGGTGCGGCCCGCACCGCGACAAAAAAACAGGGAAACCGGCATGAACGACTCAAAAAAGCGTATCCGGATTAATCTGCTTGCTTTATTCGTGGTGGTTTGCGGTTTTATTCCCGGCGTACGGGACGCCCTGTTCCGCGATCTGTGGTTTGACGAAGCCCTGACTGCCGGGGAATTCATGCAATTGCCGTTCGGCGCCGTTTACCGCAACTATGTCATTCCCAACAACCAGATAATTTATACCATCTGCCTGAAACTGTGGAATGAACTGTATCCCGGCAACCTTTCGGTCGATATGTACTGGCGTTTGTTTACAGTTCTGTGCGCGGCGCTTACGGTCGCGGTAATTTGTTTCCGCTGGCGCAAACGTTACGGGCTGCTGGCGCCCGTACTGGTGGTCTTTGCTTTCTGCTGTTCTCTGCCTTTTGCAATTTACGCTACCGCGGTACGCGGCTATATGCTGAGCATGCTCTGGATAGTTTTGTCCCTGGAAGCCGCCCGTATCCGGGTTTTTAAACCCAACTGGCGGACCGGAGCGGCATATTTCGTCTTTTCGCTGCTGGCAGTGGGAACGATCCCCTCAAATCTGTTGGCGCTGGGCGCAATCGTTATTTTCCTGTTTCCGTATTTCGGTTTCAAAAAAATATTAAAATGGAAATTCATTTATTTGGCGGCTGCTCCGTTGCTGGCAACTGCTTTATTTTATCTGCCGATAAGCCGCAGAGTTGCCCAAATACTGAAGCTTCATGAAGGCTGGGACAGCAGTTTTGCGGTATTGGGTATGGTTTACTCCAGTTTTTCCGTCGCTTTTCTGCCGCTTCTGGTCGCGGCGCTTGCCGGAGCGGTAATTTATTTCAGGAAAAGAAAAAATGCGAAATTCCTCTGGGTTTTGCTGATCCTGCTGCTCCCGGTACCGGTGGCGTTTCTGCGTTCGCCGGCTCCTTTTCCTCGGGTATTTGTTACTTTGTGGCCGTTATGGATGCTTCTGCTCTGCGCCGGACTGAGACACTTTACGGCATTCTGCCGGTTGCATGGAAAGCATTTGTTTGCCGTCGTATTCCTGCTGGCGGCAAGCATCGGTTGGGGAATGTTCTGCCATAAATACAGCGCGTCTTTAAGCGGGATATTTCACGGCG
>JAQUOK010000037.1 GCA_028717165.1 Victivallaceae bacterium
CAAAAAATTTGGTTGAATCGGGGAAGATGCCCGAATCGGTAACCGCATATATACATATTATGAAAATCGGGCCGGTGATATTCGCAGGGATAAATGCCGAAGTTTTTTCCAAGATGGCGGAACGACTCCGGACGGCAACCGGTTTCCAACAACTTTATGTCGTAGGCTATACTGACGGTTGTATCGGTTATTTGGCACCCGGGGAGATTTATGAAGAAGGTGGTTATGAAGTTGATGACGCCTATAAATTTTACGGACATTTCAGACTAGAGCGAGGTGATTTTGAAATGGTTAAAAATAAAATACAAGCAGAATGTTTACATGCGCAAGGTAATCTCGGAAGCGATAAAAATAAAATTGAAGAAATCGGGGAATTCTAATGAAAAAACTCAAATTCGGATTAATTGGTTGCGGCATGATCGTGGAAAAACAACATTTGCCGCAAATCATAGCCGATCCCCGCAAAATGACAGTAACCGCGTTATGGGACTGTCGCCATGAACGTGCTGCGACTTTAGCCGCAAAATTCAGCGTTAATGCAAAAATCTGCGGTTCGCTGCCGGAACTGCTGAACACCGGAGTGGATGCAGTAGTTGTTGCGACTCCGAATTCGCTGCACTATGAACACGCGGCCGCAGCGCTAAGTGCCGGCAGGCATACACTACTTGAAAAACCAATGACTACCAACTTGGAGGAAGCTGACCGGCTGATTGAGCTCGCAGCACAACACCAATTAGTATTGAAAGTTAATCAGTCATTCCATTATATGCCACTCTATTGCGAAATTGCCCGGCGGCTTGCAGCCGGGGCAATTGGCGAATTACGACATGTCCGTTGTCTTCGTGGGACTTCGACCAGTCCGGACAAAGGTTGGGCACCCGGTTCTGACTGGTTCGTGAAAAAAGAATTTGCCGGCGGTATTGTTGGCGATATCGGAATTCATATGGTCGAGATGCTGCAATGGTGTTGCGGGCAAATAAGTTCAATTCAGGCGTTGGTTCACAATTACTGCCATGAAGTTCCCGATCATTTCGCTGCCCTGTTAAATTTTACCAGTGGTGCGACCGGAATATTGGAAATCAGTTGGGTCATGCCGGAATCGGTATTCAGTCTGGAAATTTACGGAACGAAAGGAGTACTGCGAGTCAACCGTGATCAGTCCGGCTTCACAATTTCCTCCTGCGGCGGTAAGCGGATTGCCATAATCAATGCGGCACAGTTGCCAAAATGCCGTTCTGGAATATTGGAATTTCTCTCCGATATCCAGAACGGGAGTACCGATGCTTGGCGTAGCGGACGTGATGCAATAGCCTTGGTTGACGCTATTAATCGGGCTGCGACTTCGGAGCAAGCCGAAATTCCTTATCAGTGCAAAAACTCGTTTAAAACAATCAATTTAAGGTGTTAATTTTAGTACAGGATAAAGCTTGGGAGAAGCGATTAAGGTTATAAAGAAATTTTGTAAAGATTTAGCCTGACAAAGTTGAGGTTAATACAGAACGGTTATGAGATTGGGAAAACAGATAATGACAAGCCGTAGAAAAAAAATCGATAAATTTTTTTCTGAATTAAAGCCGTAAAAATGTAACAATAAAATAAGAGACTTTACCAATGATTGATATAAAGAAAAATAATCATGAGCCAAAAACATCTTGTGATTTTTTCCAAAACGAGAAGAAGCCATATGGCTCGTTACAGATTTTTGATAAGAACCAAAAATTCTGAAATTAAGAACAAACGGTCCAGAAAAAAACGGTTTTTTCTGGATGAGACAACTTTATTAGACTAAAGGAATACGAAATTTTTAAGGAACTAAATGAGCCAATTGCAAAAGTTTTGGCTCAAATATAAAAATTTTTAAATAGATGGTAAAGAGTTGGTCTTATGGATTCTAAATTGGCGATTAATGGTGGGAAAAAGGCGGCACCGCAGTTGCCGAACCGTTTTCATTTCGGAAAGGAAGAAAAAGCGGCAATTGACAAGCTGTTCAATGCGGCAATTCAAACCGGCAACGCTCCCGGTTACAATGGCCCAGAAGAAGAAGCGTTCTGCAAAGAATTTGCGGCATTTTCAGGTGCCGAATATGCAGATGGTGTTAACGGTGGCACTAATGCGGTATTCGTCGCATTGAAAGCACTGGATTTGCCGCCCTTCTCAGAGGTCATAGTTAGCTGCGTTACCGATCCCGGCGGCATGATGCCGATCGTCGTCAACAATTGTATCCCGGTACCGGCTGATACCGCGCCCGGATCGTTTAACACCGGAGCGGAACAAATCAAAGCCCGGATCACGGATCGAACCAGTGCGATTGTATTGGCCCATATCGGCGGGGAACCGGCTGATATGCCGGCCATTATGAAAGTCGCTGAGCAGTACCGTTTGCCGGTAATTGAGGATTGTGCGCAATCACACATGGCCCGGATCAACGGCCGCAATGTCGGTACCTTTGGCCGTTACGGGGCATTTTCGTTGATGTTCGGCAAGCACATGTGTACCGGTGGTCAGGGTGGAGCGATTATCTGCAATACGGAAGTTGATTATTGGCGTGAGCGCCGGGCTGCCGACCGTGGTAAACCATTTGGTCTGCCGGCCGGTTCTACCAACTGCATTCCGGCGCTGTCGTGCAACATGGATGAAATTCATGCTGCAATTGGCAGGGCTCAACTGAAAAAACTGCCTGATATTGTTGTTCGCCGTCATACCGTTGTGGCTCGAATCACGGAAAAATTCATGAGGCATTCGCGGATAATCTCAGTCCCGGAATTAAAGCCGGGCTTTGAACATTGCTACTGGTGGTGGCGGCTAAAATTCAACGCCGATAAAGCAAACTGTACTAAAGAGGAATTCTGTGCGGCATTGAAGGCGGAAGGTTTGGGTATTATTCCAAATTATACGGGAGCACTCCCAGCCCGGATGGATTGGTTTAAAAACCGTAAACGTCTGCATCCCTGGAATAATCCTCTTTATAAAGGAATTGCCAGTCAGAATTATCCAACCACCAATTGCAATCAGGCGATGAAAGATCATTTTATTCTTACGATACTCGAAAGTTACGGAGAAAAAGAAACGGGCCTGCTTGTTAAAGCCTTTGAGAAAGTCGAAAATTGTTATGCCAAATAAAACCGTAAAGCGTAAAAATATATTATATAAGGATGTTTTGAAATGTTGAATCAACAATTTTCAGTTGCTACTAATACAGTTTTGGATAAAACCAACCTGAATTCTATAATAGAAAAGCTCGGTTTTGAGGCTGAGGAAATAGAAGGCGTCAACCCAAAACTAAGAAAAACTACGATCCCGTTTATTTTCCCTAATGCGGAAAATTCACTATTTAAACGCTTACGCAAACATTTCGATTTTTGTAAAATTATTAAAAATGAAGATGAATTTCATGCTCAACTTACGCTTGCCAAATGGGTAAATTCACACATTTACCGTTCAGACGAAGTGGCTGCCGTAAGCAACCCGCTGGAAGTGCTGGAACTGTCTCGAGAAAAAGCCACAGGCTTCTGGTGCGGGCATTTCGGACATGTTTATGCAGCCTGTGCCAATGCCGCAGGTTTTACGGCTCGCCATTTGGGAATCGATAGTTTACATACTAAATATGAGGACTCTACTCACCATGGCACTAATGAGATCTACTCGACCGTGTTCAGGAAATGGTTTATCATCGATTCCATGCACGGCTGTATTTATTTTAAAGATAAGGTTCCTCTGAACGCATATGAAATTGCGACAGAATGGCTGAAAAATCAAGGCGCGAACATTGAAATCTACGATTTTAACGCGGATAAAATAATCACCAGGTCCCATAAGTGTACAGTTAATAATCAACATGAATCTTCGGCTTACTACTTTTTTTTCACGGATATACTGATGGATCCTTTTTATAACAATGGGGAAGCATATCCGCACCGATTGCTTTTTTTTGAGGATCGCGGACGGGAAAAACATATATGGTACCAAGGTCCGGGAGGAAAAACTAAAGGAAGAGGCAGTTATCGACATGGAGGATATGCAGGCAGTTTTCTGCATACTGATCAGCTGGATGATTTTTATTTCGATGTTAATACCGTTTATATCAAATCCAGAAGTTTACACCTCAAGGAGAAAAGTCTGGCACTTTCATTTGAGACTTTCACTCCCAATTTTTCTTATTTCCTATATAAATTAAATGATGGACCATGGCGAAAATTTTCCGGCCATAAGCGATGGAATAGAGAAGAAGGGGGATATTTATTAAAAGATGGTAAATATAATATTTATCCTGATAAAGAACCGCATTTAAACGAAATTAAATGGAAATTGAAACCCGGCCATAATTCAATTGAAGTAAAACCGGTAAATTATTCGAAACGAGAAGGCGCAACCAGCAGCCTATACCTTACTTTAAAAACTAATCCAGCATTTAAAAAAAATAAGGCACAGACGCATTAATTGTAGAACGATATACCAGTTTGAAACAAAATAAAAATGGATTATTAAGGAATATTTTTCAATGAATATCAACTTAGGAAATTTTAAAATTGATGTAACACCGGAAATCGGTGGTTCGATAGCTTTCGGAATCAACGAAAAAATTGATTCTCATATATTCATCAGGGGCATTATTATCGACGATTCGGAAAGGCGGATCGTTCTGGTTTCCTGTGATTTTCTTTACATTTGGGGTGGTGCGTATGAACAAATTAAGGAACTGATAGCTCAGGCCGCCGAAACCGTTACGGATAATGTATTCCTGCATTCTGTTCATCAGCATGACAGCGTTAGGATTGCATTGGAATTGAACGATGCCTATAAAAAATACCGGGGTATGGAAATAACCCCACTTGCTTATTACCGGAAAATCTGTGAAGATTTGGCAAAAGCAGTCGCACAAACCGTTACGAAACTAAAACCAGTAAAAAAATTGGCTTCTGCGGAACGACGGATTGGTGGGTTGGCTTCCAACCGCCGCCTAGTTGGTGCCGATGGTAAGGTTTACGCCATGCGATGGTCGATATGTCCTAATCCGGAACTGCAAAAAGAACCTGTGGGGCTGATTGATCCACTGTTACGCAGTATCGGTTTTATCGGTGCTAACGGTAAGCCTCTGGCGATCCTGCATTTTTACGCATCTCACCCGATGACCGCCTATATGCGAAAGATGGTAAGTGCTGATGTTCCCGGCGTAGCGCTTGATTACGTTACTCGGAATTATGGGGAAGATACATTCCAGATGTATTTTACTGGATGCGGCGGCAACATCACTTTCGGGAAGTATTCCCTAGAAGACAAAGCGGCAAGCCTTAGCATGCTTGGAGAACGGTTGGGGCGGGAACTGCTTACGAACTGCAAGCAACTGGAATTAAAAGAACCCGGGGAAATAGCAGTACAACACAGCTCTTTTGAACTTCCTCTTAAACCGGAATTAAACGAAAAAAACCTGCTTAAAAAGCTGGCGGAAACGGCGAACCCCAATGAAGCGATTCAATTATCTACACGACTTGAAATGGTCAGGAACTGGGGACAGTGGAAGAATCTGGTTATTTCCCGAATCAGTATCGGCGATGATGTCCACTTGCTATCGATGTCGTCAGAAGCGGTGGTAGAATATCAACTTTACGCGCAATCATTAATACCAGAGAAATTCCTAGCCTGTGCCGCCTATGCCAATTCCAATTACGGTTATATTCCCACTGCTATGATGTATGAGGAAGGCGGTTATGAACCCGAACATGGTGCGGTTACCACTACGGCCGCCGAAGAAAAAATGAAAAAAGCAATCTATGAAGTAATCAAGGAGTTGAGGTAATCTGATTTATAACAATTGGGATGTCCCCAAAATGTTCGAAACTCCTTTATTTACGGTAAGATTTCAATTCTGTATTCAATGAACGGTTCATCAGGAAACAGCTGTGCGGTTACGATAAGCGCGGCACTCGCCAATTCAGATTTTCTGTCTTGGCGATAAGAATTGTAAGGATAGAACGGCCATTTAATCATGGCGCTTTCGATCTTTCGCTGAGGGATTAGCAACTTCCAATGATTATGTTCGATGCCATTACCGAAATCTTCCTCCGTCCACAAGATACTTTTTTCATTCAATTCAACGCGGTTCTCTCCGGTGGTGATTATACTCCCCGGACAAACGGCAAGTATCAGGTTGGTGCGGACTGCGTAAGCCGCGAAAACTTCCTCAGCAAATGACTCGATGCCATAGCGGATCGTAATATGTCGGGCATCTTCCGCTCGTACCAGGATGTATGCGGATAAGCCACCGTAAGTCATAGTCAGTTTCATTTCATTTTCCTGAGCCTGAATTTTCGGATTAGAATGCAGATAATGGAGTATGCCGCGATGATCGAAAACGTTGAAATTAGAAAATTCAGGCTGGTAGTTGGAATGTCCGCCGCCAATGATCAAACCGGTTTTTTCATGCCATACGCTTAATAAATTCTGGCGTTCAAGATGAAAACCTCCGGCATGCGGCTGGTTTTCATAACCACACAACGCAGAATACCAGCCTTCGCTTTTTATGACTGCGGATTTCAGGGCCGGCAAAATTTGTACAGGTTTGTCTGCCGTAATGTCTTCAGCAACATTTTCAGCCAGGTTTTCATAAGTGAAACTGAGAAAACTGAAACCGTGAATAGCACCGATATCGAAAATATGGGCTTGGTTGATATTGCTCAGTACCTGCTTTAAATAAACCTGTCCCTTGGGAAAACGGGAAAAAGAAGGCGGGATAAAAAGCGATGGAATGATATGAGAATGGGAAAAGCGCTGTCTGCCGTCGATAGTCTCAACCGGGAAACCATCCGGATAAGAAAAAATTTCATGATAATGAGCAGCTTTTTCAGTTGCTTTCATCGCCATCGGCTCCCGGCTCCATTCGGCATATAAGGAAATCGCCAGGGCCGTAACCAGATTATAACCTACTATCGGTCCGCCTTCCGACCACCAACCGTCCCCCTGTTGAGCTTTCACCGCTTTATCCAGAATATCCGCGCCCAATTTTTCCCATTCGCTGTTCTGCCACAAGATTCCCGCCCGGTACAGCATCAGCGCTTTCCATATAAGAAGATTATGAGCATGTTTTTTAAAAGGCTCGGGATCAGCAGCCATTTGCTTCTGCATTTCAACATAATGAATATTCAATATCTCAAGTATCTTTTTCTTATGATTAAAAAATAAATCTTCCGGTAAATCGTCTCCAAGCAGTTTAAGGGTTTCCTGCCAGCAGAACATCCGCCAGCCGCCGGGAATATATTTTCCCCATTTTGAGCCGGAATGCCCGTAAAATTCAGTTTTCCCTTCGTCATCAATAATACTGTAGAAATATTTCAGTGCCTTAATTGTTGCGCTTTTAAGCTGTTCTGAATTATGCCAAGGGCTTGCCGGCAGTTTTTTTAACGCGAACGCCATGGTATGGAAAGGGTATTGAGCATTAGACAAAAGGTAATTGCCGAATGTGCCGTCGGGATTCTGCATAGCAAGTAAATCCACTATTTTCTTATTGATATACTCGGCTAGACTAATTTTAAAATTCATAATGAAGACTTCCTTTGTTTTTCTTTTATAAATGCTTGCTGTGTCGACACTTAGTCATGATGATCTTTATTGAAAACTTCAATATGAATTGTCATATGATTTTTCTTTATAGAAAAACGGCCGATTTTATATATTCCATTTCTATTTGGCGCCTCAATATTTTCCAGACAGGTATTAACATCTGAATTCAGACATCTTACCTGATAAATAAAATCTTTAAAACTTACGTTAAATCCATTATTACTCACTTCTAATCCAGCAGTGTCTTTCCCATTGCTTGTTAATAAAGGGACTCGAAAATTAAGTGTGGTTCCATTATGTTGAGTTACGGCGACCTTAAGGCCTTCGCGGGAAATATCATATAATTCAGAAATGTGGTACGAATCATAATGGTAATCAATGATAAATTTAATACGATCCTGCTTTTCTTCCAAAATCTTAAATTTGGATTGAAGTTTATCCCCGTTCAAGTTTGCCAGCCATAGTTTATCCCAGCCAGGGCCGATCGAAATATTTTCGACTGCGGGCGGTACGCTTGTCAAATAACCCGGTTTAGCCGTTATCGGCGCTGACAAGGCAAGTTCCGAGGGACAGTTTGCAAGATGAATTCTGCCAAGCCCGGTGGCGTCATAATCGAAATCAGCATTGGTGTCAATTTCAATCTGGATTCCACCATAGTTTGCGAATACTTTATGAAATTTTTCAGTTGTAATAAATATATATCCTCCGCATTCAGCCGGACATTTCCCTTCCTTGAGTTTATTGTTCGTGAGTAAAGCGGCAAACCCTAATTGGCCGGCAATCAGGAGAGAATACGCACCATAAAATCCATAATTTTTTTGACGTCCATGCTGAGTTTCCGGCGGAAATAGATTTTTTGTGAAATATATCGGCCTTGCGGTTAAATATTTTTCGATGGAGTTTATGGCAAGCGCCGCAGCGCGCTTGAAAGCACCGGCCATGGTCAAGTCACCTTTTCCGGCCCATCTACCGGCTTCAAATTCACAAATAAGCGCAAAGGTCGCTTCATTGAAATTTTGCTGGTTGCTACGTCCTCCGAATGGGCATTCTCCGCTTGGAGACTGGTATAACAATTGAGATAAAGCTCCATGCTTTAGTACCTTGCTCAATTTTTCCTGGAATTTGCCTTTATACCCCGCCCAGAGCACCAGAGTTAAATTCATCCTCGCAACCATATCATAGGTCATTGGCGAATGAGGATCATTATACATACCGTTCTCATCAAACAAGGTCAATTGTTGTTTAATATATTTATTCATAAAATCCTTATTATTCGTCAATCCCAGTTTTTTCTTTATTGCCTCTCCGGCGAGTGCAAAAGTACAAAAATTATATAAATTCCCATTCGGACGATTAGTAAATGTGCTACTATAAGCCAATTCAGGATTATAATTGCTTAATAACTGTTTCCATTTTGTGGCAACAGTTGGAGTAACTTTGTCCTTCAATGCCATATATGCCATACACGCTTCTTTTACAATAAATTCGCCCCAATTAGTTTTTTTAAAAGATAGATCTTCAAGTGTCGGAGTCAGAGCTTTCGCGCCGGATTCAGCTAAGTCCAAACACCGCCCCTGTAACATAAGCAGTCCGAGCGCTCCAAGATATCTGGCGGTAAGAGTGTTGGTTTCTCGCTTCACATAAGGATCAATGATCCTGCCGCTAATGGGATTCTGCCAACTTACAGCCTCACGAACAATAACTTCAGCTATGTCAAGGTAACGTGATGAAGCTGGCGGAATATTTTTCGCATTCAGGTAACTTTTGCCCTTTAAAGACTGCCTTACTTTTTTCTCAATACTTATCATTTTCTCTGACTTATTAATACTTATTATTTCATTTCTTTTTAGAATTTCTGGATTTGCAAATAAGTTAAAACTTCCAATAAATATCAACATAAAAATACAATCATCCAGTTTCTCCAAAAAACTTCCCAAAAACTTAGAAGTTTTTACCCAACAAATTATTTGTTTCATCAACTTCCCCCAAAATATTTTTTATTTTGATATACGTTCAGAACTTTATTAATTGCTGTCGCCATATCTTCCATGTCCTGCTTAGAATAAAATTCGCTTATAGGAATTCTAATTGATGATGACAAAACCTCTTCCGCTGTCGGGCACAAACCCCGTCCATAATCGTATGTTCTGCTGGATATGATTTCGGCAGGCCAAATACCACCGGGGAAAAACGCTTTTTCCGCAAACATTTTTTCCATATAAATTGGTCTTGGTATATATCCTGTCACCGCAGAAATTCCTTCTGCTTGCAACGCCTCTACCAAATCAGACAGAGAACAATTAATCTTTTCAGGTTTTACCCTGAACATATAAAACCAGAAAGAACTTTGACTGTGTGGATGCACCTTGGGAACTACGATTGCCTGGTTGTGTTTTATTTTATCAGTCAGTAATTCAGCGTTTCTTCTTCGTGCAGTGGTAATCGCATCAATTTTATCCAGTTGTGCGAACGCCACTGCGTATTGTAATTCGCTCAACCGGTAACACGGAGCTAAGTGATGCATTCGGCACCCGCGCTGGTGTCGATCATAATATTTGTCAAGATAATTATGAATTTTATAATAAAGTTCTTCATCGTTGGTAATTGCGAAACCACCGTCTCCACAACTTATATGCTTTGACTCGTTAAGGGAAAAACAGCCGATATTTCCAATTGTTCCAACTTTTTTCCCTTTGTAGATACCGTTGTAAGCCTGGGCACAATCTTCTATTACAGGAATATTGTACTGCTGGGCTAAGGCTATGATTTCGTCCATTTCGCACGGATTACCGGCGAGGTGAACTACAATGATTGCTTTGGTGCGATTCGTTATCCTCTTTCTTATACTTTCGGCAGTAATATTGTAACTGTACGGATCGACATCAGCAAAAACCGGTATCAAGTTCTGGTAAAGGATACCGATGAGGGAACCAACATCGGTAATGGGAGAACTTATTACTTCATATCCAGGGGGGATTTCCAGGGCCGCGACTGCCGCGTGAATTACCGCTGATCCCGAAGAACCGCCCGCACAATATTGACACTTGAAATATTCTTTAACCTTTTCACAGAAGCTTTTAACCTTAAACTTACTCCAATAGCTAAGGCTTCCGTTACGGAAAACTTCCCTGATTTGTTCCATTTCTGTTTCCCCATAACGGGCTCCCCGGGTAAAAGGGGTATTTTTTACTTTAGGGCCGCCGTTAATGGCAAGACTTTTCAATGAAGCTTTCATTTCAATATCCTTTTTATGTTTTCCGAAGCGATTGCATTAAAGATTCCTTCACTGACACCGGAATTTTTCAATTTCATCAAAGCTGCTTTGCTATACAGGAATGGGGTATGCGACCCGAATACAATTTGCTGATGCCCAAACTGTTCTTCTATTGTTCTTATCGTATTCATCGTTTCCGCGAAGGCAATATCAGCATTTACATTGGGTACATCAGTTAAAAGTGTCTTGAGTTCTCCGAAATAACAATTCAGGCAGATAATTTTCAAATTTATGAATTGTCTGCCCAGCTTATTAATTTCTGTCACCGGAACCGGTGGTATTTGACATAATTTATTATGTCCACGTTCATCTTCCTGCCTTACAACGACGATTAGAACCTTATTCTTATTTTCAAGCCACTTTGCTAATTCCGCGAATTCTATAGACAACACACTGTAGTCATGATAAGATGGATAAACCGCAAAGAACCTGATTTCGGATTCCAACAGATGTTTCCATTCCTGATTGCGGGGGCTGATTGTCGGTACAGGAATGAAATTGTCGTCAGTTTTAAAATTAATAGATAATTTTCGGTTGCAATGTTCCAAGTCAGGAGAAAAGGCGGCTTCCGCCGACCTTACTAAACCACCGTAAATTCCATTTTTCAGGAGGGATTTTTTCAGCTTTGCAACAGAGGCAAATCTTAACGGTTGAAAAGGCCAAACGCCCCATGATATATTCACGTCAAAAATCATATTTTTAATAATTCCTTTGCGTTAGCATAAAAAATCTTTTCTTTCTCTTCTTCATTTAAATCGGCTCCATATATTCTTCCTAACTGGCATGAGATATCTCTGTACGGCGCATCTGAACCGAATACAACCCTTGATGCCCCCAGTCTCTTTACCGCATATTCCACTAGGCTGGCAACAGGCTGTCCGCCGGAAGTATCAATATAAACATTAGGGTATTCTGCGACATCATCCACGCCAAGATATCCGCAGCCAGCTAAATGCGCCATAATTATTTTTACGGTAGGAAACCGGCGCGCCAGGTATACTATATCAGAAGGAGTTGATTCGTCAGGACATTTATTTACCGTTTTGTACCAGCAATGATGCAGCAGAGGAAGATTTAATTCGCTTAATTTTTTCATAATGGGATGAAGCCGTTTATCGCGGCAATTTACGGAAACTTCCAGCTTTACTCCCCTAAACCTATATTTGTTCACACAGCGTTCCAGTTCAGCCAAGGTAAAATCAACGCCATTAGCCGGATTCAAAAAACAAAATCCATAACAGGTATCCGGGTATTTTTTCACAGTTTTTATGGTATCGTTATTTATCTCATGAACTTGTTCTTCTACAGGATAGTAACCAAATCTCAGTACATTTCCCAACAGGACTATCTTATCGACATTATTATATTTTGCAGTGCTAATAAGACTATCCGTTTCGGATAATGTATTATGTGTATGAATGTCAATTATCATATAATTATCAACCTTTTTACTTATTGCTAATTAGATTATAAATGTTCTCCTAAACAATATCAACAATTAATCGGGCAAATTATTTTACTTGAGAGTACCGAGTTCTTGACTGTCAAGAGTCGGTCTCTTTGTCTTTTAATTTAGCATATTCGATAGACTTGTCAATTAATACACTACACAACTCCTTGAATTTTTTGTAATTTTCCGTTTC
>JAQUOK010000038.1 GCA_028717165.1 Victivallaceae bacterium
TTCGCTACGAGAAAACGGCCTGCGCATACAACGGGTTGCTTTATTTGGCCGCTACGATAATCACCATGAATAAGATAATGTCAATCTATCCAAAATTATAGAATTATTAGTTGATAAGCTCTTAATTAAATTTGAGCTGTAAAATATAGATAGAGAGTTCATATTAACTTCAAACTATCAAATAAGAGGTAATAATGAACAATCTATCCGATATGTACTTTAATATGCAATGCCGTCTTTTTCCATTATTGGAAGAAGAAATCGGCGAAATAACAGAAAAGCTGCAGGAATTTCTGCAGATTATAGAGTTAGTCAAGCCGTCAAGGTTTATTGACGGGGCTTTAAGTTGGTGTGGACTTGGCAGGCGTATGAAAAGCCGGGAAAGTATATTCCGGGCATTTGTGCTGAAATCAGTTTATAATTTGCCGACAACCAAAGTGTTGATTGAAAATTTAATAGGGAACTCGACTTGGAGGCAGCTTTGCGGTTGGGAATACTCCTCACAAGTACCTTCGGAAGCAACCTTTTCCCGTGCTTTCGAGGAGCTTTCCAGGGTAAATTTACTTGGCAGGATTCATGGGACCGTAATCACGGAAAATTACAAAGAAAAAATTGTCGGTCATGCAAGCACAGATTCCACCGCAGTAGCTGGGCGTGAAAAGGCATGTCGGAAGAATACTCCGAAGAAGGATCGCAAGCCCAAAAAACGCGGCCGTAAAAGCAAAGCTGAACTTGCGGCACTGAAAGAACAGGAGTTTGCCGAAGTAAGAACTCGGCGACTTGAACTCCAACCGAGCCGCAACTTGGCGGAAAATCTTGCTGATTTGCCGCGAGGGTGTGATTGGGGCGGCAAGCAGAACAGCAAAGGTAAAACGGAGTATTGGTGCGGATATAAACTGCATTTGTCTCTGGCTGATGGCGGAGTCCCGCTGGCGGGTATTTTGACCTCGGCATCTCCACACGACAGCCAGGTCGCTATTCCGTTGATGCAGATGACCTCGGAACGGGCAACGGTACTTTATGATTTAGGGGATTCAGCTTACGACGCACCGGAGATCAAAGAGGTTTCAAAAGCATTAGGTCGAGTTCCAATAATTGATCCGAATAAACGGCGTGGAGATGCTGTTGAGCTTGATCCGGCGGAAAAACTCCGTTATCGCGAGCGAAGTACGGTTGAACGCGGCAATTCGGAATTAAAAGATAATTATGGCGCGCGACATGTCAGAGTCAAAGGGCATGATAAGGTATATACGCACCTTATGTTCGGCGTGATTGCCATAACCGTAAAACAGTTATTTAATATGTTGAATTAAAAGCAGTTAAGTTGTTTTTAAAAAGTAAAAACAAGTAGAGCTCGAAATATCGAGACAGGAGGTCAATGCGCAAAAATCAGAATTTTGGCGGAATTTTTAAGAAAACGCCGCATCGGACGTGTCAAAATGGTTTTGGCGCGTGAAAAATGAAATTTTAACAAAAGGAAGCCAATAGTTTTGAAATTGGCTCAATTAATATATGAAAGCGAAAAACCAGCCCAGACAACACCCGCCGGAACCGCCGCCGTTTGACCAATGGGAATTTGTTGAAGACCTGAAATCTCCGGTCAGGAATTTTTTTAATTGGCGCCGGAATACTCCCCATGCCGATGAAGCGGACTTTAGCGGCGGAATAGGAATGCAGATCGTTTTTCCCGACCCCGAAAATCTGCTTGAAACATGCTATAACGATTTTAAAAGATTTCTGCATGACGCCGGGATCAAGGACAACGGAAATTATAAGATCAAATTCATCAAAGAAAAGATTGGAACATTTGAATCTTACCGGATAAAAATCCGCCGTGATTCCTGTTTTGTCGCGGCCGGCGATACGGAAGGATTAAGGAGGGGAATATTTTATCTTGAGGATCTGCTGCTGAGTTCGGACGGGCCTTTTTTAAAGTTCGGAACCATTACCCGGACGCCATGGATAGAAAACCGGATATCCCGATGCTTTTTTGGTCCCATAAAGCGTCCTCCTTTCAATCGGGATGAACTTATGGACGACGTCGATTACTATCCGGATGAATACCTTAACCGGCTGGCTCATGAAGGCGTTAACGGGCTCTGGCTCACCGTTAAATTCAAAGAACTGAGCAGGACTTCAATAATTCCTTCTGATCCGAATGCGGAACAAAGACTGGAAAAGTTGAGAAAAACGGTGAAAAAATGTCGCCGGTACGGGATCGACACTTATATCTTCTGTATAGAACCCGCCGCTTTTGCGCCTGATGATCCCGTGTTACAGCTTCATCCTGAACTGAAAGGGGTAGATGATGATAATCAAATAGGATTTTGTCCGGTTTCAGGCATTGCCCGGAAATACCTTTATGAAGCGGTAAATTCTATATTTTCATCGGTTCCCAACCTGGCGGGAATGATAAATATCAGTTTAGGGGAAAGATTTACAACCTGTCTGAGTGCGGGGAATAAATTTTCTGAATGTCCGCGTTGCGCCACCAAAAATCCCGGGGAACTCTTCAGTATGACTTTAACGCCCATGGAACAGGGAATGCATGCGGCAAATCCCCGGGCAAAACTTATAAGCTGGCTGTATATCCCGGGAAATTATACCGGAAAGTTATATCCCTGGATAAATGAATTAACCGAACATGTTCCGGAAAAGGTTATTCTTCAATATAACTTTGAATCGGAAGGATATAAAAAACAGCTTGACAAAAAACGTTATGCCGGCGATTATTGGCTGTCATACGTAGGTCCCAGCGGGGTTTTCAAAAAAATTGCGGAAAATGCGCGTGAAAACCACACGCAAATGTCGGCAAAGCTGCAGGTAGGCTGTTCCCATGAGGTAGCAACCGTTCCATTTATTCCGGTTCCTTCCCTGTTATACAAAAAGTATAAGGAAATGCGCAAACTCGGGATAAGTACCGTGATGCAGTGCTGGTATTTCGGAAATTATCCCGGCCTGATGAACAAAGCGGCAGGTGAATTGGCATTTGATCCTTTTCCGCCGAAAGAAGACGATTTTCTTTACTCATTGGCCCGGCCTTATTGGGGAGAATACTCCGGAAAAGTTGTCCGGGCCTGGAAGCTTTTTGCGGCGGCGTATGGAAATTATCCGGTGAATGTGCTGTTTCAATATTATGGGCCGATGCATGATGGTATTGTCTGGCCATTGCATCTTTTCCCTGCCAATAAAGTTCTTTCACCCACTTGGAAACTGGACTACCCTCCATCAGGAGACAGGATAGGGGAATGCATTCATGACAGCCACACGATTGAGGAAGTGCGTGTGCTTTGCGGCAGGATGGCTGAAAAGTGGAAAAGAGGGGTAAAAATTCTCAAGGGCATACAAGAAAAATTAAAACATTCTCCTGAAAGAATTAAAGATATCAACTTATCGGAAGCATTGGGAATACAGTTTGCCGGCGGCTATAATATCATTAAATTCTACAGTTTGAGGAAAAAGCTGGCAGAAGAAAAAACACTTACGCGATTGGCAGTTTTAGATGAAATGAAAGCTATTGTCGTAAAAGAAATTGATTTGGGAAAAAGGCTGCTTGATCTTTGTCTCAGGGACTCACGCCTGGGATTCCATTCTGAAGCGGAAGGTTATAAATATTTCCCGGAAAAGCTAAAATGGCGCATCCTGCTTTTAAAAAGGCTTCTGACAAAAGATTTTCCGGCTGCTGAAAAAATAATACAAGACGGCACTCCATTTCCCGCCCTCCCGCCGGGGAAATGCTCACCCCCCAAATATATCTGCAACAGCGGAAAAACAGCAAAATGCGGGGGCTTTGAATGGAGTGCGGATTATGGCGGAAAATCATTAATTTTCAATGTTAAATGCATTGAAGAGCGGTCCGGCTTTTATGATGAGGATTTCATTCATATTTATATTGAGCCGGAACCAATGTGGCCTGTCATTAATTTCCATGTAGGAAAAAAAGGTTTTATCCGGGGCTTTCTCGGGAAATGGAAAAAATGTAAATTCAAACTTACTGAAACAAATAATAATGGATGGAGTTTCAGAATAGAAATACCTCTGGATATTATAACAAGCAAGTTGCAAAATCAGTTTGGAATAAATTTAGTAAGAGAAGTTAAGAGAAATAAAAAAGTAAAGCGCTGGAGCTGGATTAACTTGAATCCACTGAAACCCAGAGCAACTTATTCGGACTATAACCCGCAAGACTTAGGTATAATAAGACTAAACCCCAATTAAAAATGAAAAGAATATTTCCCATCATTTTGCTTATAAGCTTTTTATCATATCCGCTTTTTGCCGGTTACATTGAAGAAGTAAACGGCAAGACCATAATCCATGTAAAAGTGTGCAGGTTACCCGATCCGACTCGGACGGACGCGTTCAACCGGGCGGGATGCGCGGCGGTAAAGGCGTTTGTCGAAAAATTCCCGGAAATATTCGCGAAAAAATACCGCGCCGAATATAAGGCGAATCCTGAAAAATACGGCAATTACAACTGGGATAGCGTGGAAATCCAGCTTGAACGGTTTTCCGGAATATATGTTGAAGGGATTGAGACGGATCTTCTGGCCGTAGCCGGCGATATGGCGCCGGATATTCTTTACCTCTGCTTCCGCAAATCGGACAATTACATCCGCAACGGTTTTCTTTATCCGCTCGATAAATATTTCCGGGAAATGTCAAAAAAACAGATTGACTTTCGCATCCATAAAAAACTCTGGCCGGTCATTAAGCGCAAAGGCCCCGGAGGGAAAGAGCACATTTGGGCGATGCCGTATGGCGGACCGAACGGTCACGTGTTGCTTTACCGCAAAGACCTTTTCGATGAAAACGGGCTTAAGTATCCCGATAAAAACTGGACTTGGAATGACATGCTTGCTGCATGCAAAAAAATAACTGATCCGGCAAAAGGCATTTACGGATTGCGCTTGTTTCTGGGGAAACACGAATCATATTCCTGGATAAGCTATCTTTGGTCGGCTGGAGATGTTACATGCTAATGCACGAAAAAATAGCAGATTTTCGGGAAAAAGCGGTTAAAATGCTTAATAACTCCGGTATTGTGTTGACGGAAATTGAAAAGAACCGTATAGAAATATGTGACTATAATCTTGGGATGCCAAATGAAATTGGAACTCAGATTTTAACCTATGTCAATACCAGCCGTTGTTGTGCCAAGGAACTAATACTGTTTCCCCACCAAATTTGCCCGGAACATATCCATCCGGCAATTGGCGCTTATCCCGGCAAAGAGGAAACTTTTCGTTGCCGCTGGGGAGAGGTATACTTGTATGTCCCAGGAACTCCGGTGCAGAAACCATTGGCAAAAGTTCCTGAAAATTCCAAAAAATATTTTACTGTCTGGCATGAAATATTCTTGCATCCGGGAGAACAATATACTTTGCGTGAACAAACTCTGCACTGGTTCCAGGCAGGTACTGGAGGTGCGGTAATTTCCGAATTTTCAACGCAGTCTTTTGACAATGAAGACATTTTCACTGACCCCTCAATAAAAAGGATCGGCAGTTTCTGATGAATAAGCAATTACCGGTAGTATACATCCTGTCCTATGACCATGTGGGTATTATTTTATGGGGGAAACAAAAACTGCAAAAAATTCTCCGGCAGGAAGTGCGGCGTTTAAAAAAATATCCTCATTTCAAAGTTGGCTGGGACCATGAGGCATATGTTTACGATTACCTTGCGGCAAAAGCACCGGAGTTTTTGCTGGAATTGAAAAAAGCATTGTCTGAATTTCCCGGACGTCTGGGAGTCGGCACCTGTACTTATGGTCAACCACTTTCCCAATTTATAAATGAAGAATCCAATATCCGCCAGTTAGGAATGGCTCTCAGTACGGTACGGAAACGCTTGAATTATAAAGTCCAGTTTTATATCATGAGCGAACATGCCATGCATTCTCAGATGCCGCAATTACTAAAAGGGTTCGGCTTTAAAGGAGCGATTCTCCGTACTCACTTTATGATGTATGGATTTAATCCGGCAATTGATGAACCGGTAGTAAACTGGCAGGGTATAGACGGTAGCTGCATTCCGGCGGTTCCGACCTATAACGGGCAGTGGATTGCATGTGAAAAATCTCACGAACTGCCAATGGGAGCGGTTACCTTGGATAATAAGATACTCACCGATTATCCAAAATATCAGGATAGTCTTGACGCATTCCGGGAAAAATTCGGAGCTAAGATACAGCCTCTGGTAGCTTCCCGGGCCGATGATCCACGTCAGTGTGAAGAGATTATACAAGTCCATACGGAAAGCACCGGTTACCAGTGGGAGTTGGCGGATTCTGTTTTTGAACTGTTACCGCCTCCGCGGACGGTGTTTTCACCCGGGCCAAATGATTTTAAGGCAAGAATGCCTTGGGGCTTCTGTGGTAATACGATCTGGAATAAGTCCCGTTATGCGGAAATAAGAGTCTTGACGGCTGAAAGACTGGCAGCTTTGGTTCCCGGTGCGGAGTATGATGAATTCTTGGAAAAAGCATGGAAAAATTTGCTGGCTGGGCAGCATCACGACATCCAAATTGTCGGACTGGAAAAAAAGGCAGAACAATTCCTGAAAGTTTCTTTAGTCTGTTCACAAAAGATTATTGATTCGATCATGGAAAAAATTATTTCTACAGTAGCGGTAGAAACCGAAAGATATAAGGATTTTCAACGGAAAATTTCCGGGACTTTTATTTTTAACCCGCTATCCTGGGAACGGCGGGATTGGATAAACTTAAAGGGTGGCCAGGGGTTTATTGCAACTGTCCCGGGACTTGATTTGGGATTTTCCGCTGAAAAATCTCAAGCCAGGGTACTCCCCACGAAACCATTGGGATACCGAATACAAACTGATTATTTTTCAATCCAATTCCATAAAAACGGCGGGATAAAAGAACTTAGAATGAACCGGCAACGGGAACCGGTTCTGAAAAGTGGACGCAAAATTCATGGTCGGCTGAGAGGAATGATTGACGGGAAAAATCAAGTGTCGCGCGGCAAGTTAACTTTTACAGAGGAAGGCAACCGAATAACCGTCACTGAAAAAGGTTTTATCGGAACTCTTCCTTATGTGATAAAATGGTTTATTTACAAAATATTACCGCGCTTCGACTTGGTTTGCGAAATTAACGTTGAACAGGAAAAAATCGGTCGGTTGAGCAATGACTGTTATGATCCACTTTCTGCATTTGAACATGAGCACAAGTTGCGCCTGCAATTTTATCCTGATTTCAAAGGGGAAGTTACCGGCATAAGGGATATGCCGTTTATGATAGCAGAAACTTACGACAAGTATATTGAGGGAAATTACTGGACAGCGTTATCAGACAACCGTATTGGACTGGCGGTGTTCAATAAGGGGCTTATGAGCAGTGTGCGGGAAAAAGGGAATGCATTATCTATTCCTATGGCGTTTTCCATGAATTATATATGGGACTGCTGGCCCGGCGTGAAAAAGCACTTTATGCATGGGCGTTACCGGTACGAACTAGCCATCATGCCGTTCAGTGATAATTGGCGGGATGCCGATCTTCACAGACGAGCGTTGGAATATAATTTCCCTTGTTTAGTGGTTTCAAGTAAAGCATGGGGCTTGCCAGACCTGAATATGTTCAACAAATTGAGAATTACTGCTGAAAATGCTGTACTTACTGCTCTTTATAAGAAAAATGGTGAAATTTTCGCGCGTTTTTTTGCGTATCAGAGTAAAGCAGCTTATGCAGTTTTATATTGGGACAATAAGCCAATCTATTTGAAAGAGGTTAATTTAAAAGGAGAATATGTCTGTGATATCGGTTATAAACTGATTTTTACTCTTAACCAAATAAAAACAGTACAATTAATGAGGTAACAGCCAAAACCTAAAGGAATTTATCGATGATCGACAGTCATGTACACACCAAAGAAAAAGTCATAAAGATTGGTGATTTCAGGAAAAAACTGTATGGTGCTGGGATGACAGGTGCGGTTATTCTGTCATTACCGCCTGCGACGTTTTTTACCGCCGGGCAAAAATATCCTTTTATTCAGCGTCTGAATAACATCCTGGAATGGTGTAAGGATGAGAAAGATTTTTATCCTTTTTTCTGGCTGGATCCGCTTGAGGAAGACGCGTTGAAACAAATTGAAGTTTGCTGTAAACAGGGGATTTGCGGCTTTAAAATCATCTGTGATCGTTTCCCGCCGTCACACGCAACGGCCACGGAGGTATTCAGATGCATCGCGGCCAAAGGGAAACCGATCTTATTTCATTCAGGCATTCTCTGGGACGGCAAAGTTTCATCAAAATACAATCACCCGCTGGAATTCGAATGCCTGCTGGAAATACCGAAATTGCGTTTTGTGCTGGCGCATGTATCCTGGCCGTGGTGTGACGAACTGATCGCTATTTACGGCAAATTCCTTAACGCATTGGCGCTGAATCCGCAAAATTCCGCCGAAATGTTCATCGACACAACTCCGGGAACACCGGTTATTTACCGCAAAGAAGTACTGGAGAAACTTTATAAAGTTGGTTATGACCTCGAAAACAACATCATGTTCGGTTCGGATTCATACGCCGATGAATACAATTGCCAATGGGTAGAAGAGTGGATAGCGAGAGATAAAGAAATCCTCAGTAGTTCAGGGTTAAGTGATACGCAAATCGATAAATATTTCGGCAGTAATGCTCGAAGATTTTTGGGTATTGACAAATTCGTTCTCGAAAAGAAATTACCGCTTGCCGGTTTAAACTGAGAAAAAAGTAAATGAAACTGAAAATCATGAATGAAGCGGAAATAACCCCGGAACTTGACCTTGAGATAAAGAAGGCGCTTTGCCGGTGTTTTCCCGCTGATGCGGAAGTATTTTCCCGAAGCCGGGCATGGCATGGATCGGTTCCGGCCTGGTCGGTAATTATGATCGATGGTGGGCATATTGCAGCGCACGCAGGGATTATCGACAGAAAGATAAAAGCGGGAGAAACTTTTTTGAGAGTGGCGGGGATACAGAATGTTTTTGTGCTGCCGGAATATCGGGGAATGGGATTCTGCGAAAAAGTTATGGCCGCCGCGATGAGAGAAGCGGAGAAGCGGGATTTCGATACGGGTTTGCTGTATTGCGTGCCGCTACTGGAAAGAGTCTACGCGAAATGCGGCTGGCAACTTCTGCCGGAACGTATGATTATCAGAATTGACGAAAACGGCAATCACGTTCCACTCCCGGATAAGAATATAACTATGTTTTTCCCGTTGAAAATGCGAGATTTCCCGGATGGAATTATAAACCTTCAAGGTAATGATTGGTGATATTTTGTTAGTGGATGAACAATTTATATAAATTGGTACAAGTTCGTCATAGGCAGATAATTGCGGCAAGTCTGCCGCCGGTAACAACAGCGTAAAAAATGGAGGTAAATATGACATAGAAAATGCTGAACGACAATTAAAAAAAACGGATCATATGTCCCTGAATAGGGAGGAATGATAAGTCAAACCGGTCTTATCGGGGCGGAGTCCGTGAAGTAATTACGGCAGGCCGTCAAGGGAGACGCATTCGCAATGGCGATGGATTACATCGTCGTGCGAGTGCGTCTCTTTTTTTTGTTTAATCGAAATAACGGAAAGGACAACAATGTCAAAGATATCAAATCTGTTGCGGGCGTTTTTATGGGAAACGCCACGTCGTAACGCCAATTCAACTGGAACGGCAAAAGAAAAACAGCGCATTGATGAGCTGGAAGTAGGCATTCTGAAGTTCTGTGGCGGTGTGAAACTTCTGGATAACGCTTTTCAGAACGACGAGCTCGTTCAATTGCGACTGGATCTTTTCAATCTGGTACAGAATTCTCCGCCCCCGGAAAATCCGGCCGTATACATTGACGATCTGGAATCGGAAATCGATCTGGCCATTGCCTGCCTGAAGAGAACCAAACCGGATATCCATTCGAAACAAGTCGAAACGCTGCGTCTGTATCTCATTGCCCTGCGTCAGGGCAATCCCAATCCACCGGTTATCGACCGGCTGGAACTCAATACAGTCGAATAATAAAAGTCGAACCGGGAGAAATGCCTATGAAATAATAACCACGCGGCAACGGGCGGGCCGTCCAAAACCGCCCGATCTATTAGAAACTGTTAACAGTAAAAAAGGAATCAAATTATGTTGCACAAAATCTTTTTTGATGAAAACGGCATTGTCAATGAAATCCTGAAAAACATGGGCTTTCAGACTGGGGAAAAAGAACCGTCGATCGAGAATGTTCCTTTTTACCGGGGTGTTAAAAACCGGATAAGGGAATTGGGAGAGTTCGAGGAAAATGTCCGTCTGGAACGCAAGGTGTTATCGCATCTGCTCAATTACATTGACGAAGCCTGCAAGGAGCCGAAAAAGCCGGAAGCGCCCAAGGAACCGGAAAAGCCCCAAGCCCCGGAACCCGCTCCGGAAACGCCGGTTGAAACGAACCATCCGGAACCGGCCGCTCCTGAAAAACCGGCTGAAGCGGAAGCGCCCTTGCCGCCCGGGGAAAAAATCGACACGGGATATCCTCTCGAGCCGGTAAATCCGCGTCTGCAAATCCTTGAGGATGGAGTAAAGGACGCGGTCGGGAATCTCGAAAAAGCACCGCTGACGAAGCATTTCAAAGACGTAAAACGCGTATACGAATTGCTGAAACTGGTGTGCAAGCCTGCTCCGGAACTGACGGAAATGGAACGCCTTGCCAAACTGGAAGCCGCAATTGGAGAAGCTCATAGTTTCTTCCAAACATCCAAACTGGCCGCGCGTTTCAACGTTCTGAAGGAAGTTAAAAAAATTCTGGAAGATGCCATGGATAAAAAAGCGCAAATTTAAGGCGGGCTCTGCCCGCAACCCGTAAGGAAAATTTGGCGTGCTGATAAAAACATGGCGTTTCATGCTATATTTTATTTGCGAAATAAAACAATAGAGCAAGGAAACGCCATGAACAAATTCGTAGAGGCTCATGCCGATAATATACACGCCGAAATCTCTTGTGTCGACCGAATAATTTTTAAGGGATACAGTTCTTTATCTTGGGCGGACAATATGGAAAGTTATTTATCTTACAACAATATCCTGATTAAGGACTTCAAGAAATACGCTCAGAGTTTGAGCCATCGCTTACGCGATCATGGTTTGAGCATGGCGCATAAACTTGATCGTCCCTATTTCAAGCCGTCAGGTAAATACAACAAAGAGGAACTTGCGCGCGAAATTGCCGCCAAAGACAATATCACCTCAGGTTTGGTAGCGGTAATGTCGGCTATTGAAGCAAGCCCGACGTTCAAAATGGTTCCTGGAGAAGGACGCCCGAAATTAATCAATGCGTCTATTCCGCAACTCTGTCTTTATTATTATTTCATGATTCCGGAATTCGGGCTGATGCATATTCGAATCCAGACCTGGCTGCCTTTTTCGGTTCAAATTTATTTGAACGGGCACGACTGGCTTGCCCGTCAAATGGATAAACACGAAATCAAATATCATCAGGCGGACAACTGTTTCATCTGGATTGAAAAACCTGAAGAAGCGCAGAAACTTGCTGATCAGTTCAACCGCCTGAAATGGGAAAAAGTACTGCCGAAATTCGCCAAATTGGTCAATCCGCTTTCACCGGATGAGTTTTGCGCGAATTACTATTGGGTGCTTGACCAAGTCGAATACGCTACCGATATCATGTTCAAAAATTCCGCCGATCTGGACGCACTGTATGAAAAACTGCTGGAACATTCGATAAAATGTTTTGGCGCCAAAGACGTTTTGACGTTTCTCGGCAAAAAATTTGACGGGCGTTTCACCGGCGATCAGATAAATTCCATGAAAAAGCGTCATCCCGGAGCCAGGGTGAAGCACTGGATCAGGAACAACTGGATGAAAATGTACAATAAATTCGGCAGCGTCCTGCGCGTCGAAACGGTAATCAATGATCCGTACAGCTTCAAAATTCTGCGGCACGGGAAGCGCAACGGCGAACTTGTTTACGGCTGGTTCCCGATGGCTAAAGGTGTTGCCAACTTGTACCGTTATGGTGAAATCGGTTTTGCCGCCAATCATGCGTACCTTGACGCGCTGGCGATTGTACGTGATGATCGTCCAGCCAAAGAAAGCTTGCAGAAACTGACCGAGCCGGTCAGGCGTAAAGGTAAAAGTTACGGTGCGTTCAATCCGCTGAGGTTCGAAGAAATACGCTTATTCCAGTCAGTAATGAACGGGAACTTTATCGCGTTCGGATTTCAAAACCGGGATATCCGCGAAACGATTTTCGGCGGTGCCGGGTCAAGGCGGGAAACAGCACGTTTATCAGCAAAGATTGGACGTTATTTAAAAAAACTGCAAATGCATGGCTTGATAGCCAAAGTGCCGCGTTCACGCCGCTGGAAAGTTACGCCATACGGCTGGCAAACTATGCAGGCCGCAATTGAAATTTATAATGTTGGCTGGGCGCAAGTCATTGACAGACAAGTCGCTTGAGTCATAGAA
>JAQUOK010000039.1 GCA_028717165.1 Victivallaceae bacterium
AAGACCGCACCGATCGCCAGTGCCCGCTGCGGCGGATTTCAGCGGGAGAAGTTGACCGGCTTATCCTCAGGCAGATGGAACGGATTTTCAAGACCCCGTCCATGCTGACAAAAAACTTCAACCATCTGGCCGCAATGGAAAATGAACGCAGGGAGGCTTTGCTGAATCGGAAAACGGAACTGGAAACGGAACAGGGGGACGTTCGCGCCAAGCTTAAGGCCGGAGGCAATATCGCGGAAATGCGGCGGCAGTTTACGGAGCTCACGCAAACTCTGGATGAGGTTGACAATGAGCTGAAGGAACTCGACAAAAACGTTTCTCGCTCCGAACTGGCGAACGCCTGCGGTTCGATGGAAACAATCTGGGAAGAATTATTTCCGGCGGAGCGTTACAAACTGGCGCATCAGCTTATCGACAAGATAACCCTGTACACCGACCGTATCGTCATGGACATTAAACACCATGGCCTGAAATCGCTGGTGCGGGAGCTTGAAGCCGATGGAGACGTCACAATTACCATACCGCCGGAGAGAAGCAAGGATATTATTCAATTGACGGTTCCCATGGTAATCCGGCGGCGGCACGGTCATAAACTGATCCTCGCGCCCGGAGAATCCGATGAAACCTGGCTGGAAATTCAGGACAAGGAATACGGGCCGAGTCCGCTGGCATTGCATTTGAGCCGCGCCCACGCCTGGTCAGGAATGCTGGAGTCGGGAGAAGCGGCGGGCATCTCGCAACTGGCCGAAAGCATAGGCATGGACCAGTCCTACATGTCAAAAATCGTCAAGCTGGTAAACCTGTCCCCGGAAATCCAGAAGATGATCATGGAAGGGACTGAGCCGGAGTCCCTGACCCTGGCAAAGCTCCGGCATGAGATTCCCGCCGACTGGAAGGAGCAACATCAGAAGTTTTTACCCTAACCGGGGTAATAGCCAGAGTAATTCCTTTCTCTTAACTAATTTAACTAATTTTTACACGTTTTTTCCAAAGAGGACGACCGGTGATTTTGTTTACGTGTGAATTAACTTTACCACCGGTTTTTGATGCCAAGGTTCTTATTAAATCCAGATAATCAACCACAGCCGTTTTTGTTACACTTGTGGATGCTGTTCCCCTATGTGCAATTGTTCCACGTAATGTAACAAACCGATCAAGTTTTTCTGATGCTTGTTTAACCGTCATTCTAGGCCAACTCCAAGAACTTGAGACTTTTGATATACCTACAGCAGATTCAAAAAGCTGGTCAATATTATCCGTTTTGGGAGTATTAAGTTTTCTATTTCTAGATATTTGTAAATTGGATAAGCGTAATTTCAGATAGCCTTTCCACTTGTCATCAGATATTTCCCAGATTGCAAGTTCGTTTTCGTCTTTTTTTAATTCAGATGCAATTTGCTTTTTAAGCTGCGAGGGAAGGTTATCACTTGATGCAGCAAACTCAATAATATGTTCAAGTGCTTCTGCCGCTATATCTTCACAATATGCTTCCCAATATGATGTAATAAGGACGATCGCGGACTTATTAAGTACTTCAAGTCCGTACCTTCGACCTCTCAAGTTGCCTCCCTCTTTTTGGTGCAGCTCAATTAGTCTTTTGGCATCTACTAGGTTTTCATCAAGGGATTTTCTTGCTATACTTGGCATCTTTTTTAGTTAGTAAATTGTTATATAGTTTTCGATATTTTTTTATTTCTGAACTCTAAGCATTAACGATTCTAAAAAAAAACAAAATGACAGCAATGAATAGCAAATCCAAACAAGCACCTTCTGCAACCAGTAAAAATATAATTAAAGTTTTTCTTTGGCTGTAAAATACAAGGTTTGATCAAATCTTCTCTCCGGCTTTAAGCGTTCTTCGCCTCCGTTCAGGATTATCTCCGGAATAATAGAACTTGGCAGCAAAGGAGAAAGCAAACGAGGAGAAGCCATGTATCTATTGGTAATATTACCGCCAACTGCAAATTCTTTGTCTGTTTGACGGCTAAAATCCATTTCATGGTAGATTTTGGACAAGGCTACTTTACGGCTGGTCGACATTTGATACATGAACCTGAAGAAGCGGGCGGTGCTTCGCATCTGTCGATTTATTATTTGGGATTTACGTTTTTCCCAAGCGCTATCTAAAAACAAGCGGCTCAAAGCAAAATCGCTCCAAACAAAAATATCAAATGCTTGTTTCGCAAGCATTGGGGATTGTCCTTGGGTTTTCCAAATCGGCTGAAGCAACACAGGTTTCTGATGATCAAGATAATCTGCTTCAAAGGTGTTTATGCATTTCAGCATGCCTTCCATTTTATATGACACTTCGACACGATTTCCCCAATCTTGCATGGCAATGCCGATTGGTTCAAAACGACTACGAATTTCATCCATATGGGAAAAGCATGAATCTGCAATACCAAGGGCGCAATATTTTGTTGTTGCCGGGCGAATTACGATTTCTGATCCCCACAACGACTCTTCTTTTACAGATGTGCCGCTGTCCGGCAAAACAGTTAGTTTGATTTCCAAGGGGCGAAGGAATTCCCCTGCTGTTGATTTGACGACAAGGTCAATGCCGCTAATATCATCACTCGCATATTTCTGATACGGCTCGAATTTTGATTCAAACGAAAAATACAACTTATCGTTCGGTAATTGTGAATTGAAAACTTCATTAAAAGAAATTTCTTCAGGAACTATTTTAAGGTTTTTATCAAGCTTGAGATATACGGCTTTTTGGTCATGATCTCGCATATAACAAGCCAAGGCAATAGGGAACGAACTATTGAATTGATTCTTTCCCCATAGGTCAAGATTGCTCCTATTCGAGTGAGAAATACCATATAAACAAGGTTTTTTGGGTTCTTCCATAAAAAACTCCTGAATTTCTCGGCGTCAATTTCTTGACGCCGCGCCATTGTGATGCCATATTAATATCAGTTTAATGTATACCATATTTATTATTTAACAAAAAAAAGCCGGAAAATATTATGAAAGTTGTTGATCTTTTTGCAGGCTGCGGAGGATTGTCGTTAGGTTTCCAAAATGCTGGTTTTGATATTGTCGCCGCATATGATTCCTGGCAACCGGCGGTAAATGTTTATCGTGACAATTTCACATCACACAGCATCTACCAAATGGATTTGTCGGAAGTTGATGCGGCAGTTAGACATATTGCCCCATTTGCTCCTGCTATGATTATTGGCGGTCCTCCTTGCCAGGATTTTTCTCATGCAGGAAAACGCCAAGAAGGGATGAGGGCTAGCTTAACCGAAGTTTATGCTCAAATAGTTAGCCAAATTTCTCCAGAATGGTTTGTCATGGAGAATGTCGACAGAGCGCAAAAAAGCGAAGCCTATAAAAACGCCAGAAAAATTTTAAAAAATGTTGGCTACGGATTAACGGAACATGTTTATGATGCATCTCTCTGTGGAGTTCCCCAAAAACGCAAACGTTTTATATGCGTAGGTAAAAAAGATGTTCCAGATGGTTTTTTGTCTGAGTACATTTTAGCTAATGAATCTAAAACGCCAATGACGATGCGCGATTATTTTGGAAATAAGCTGGGCATAGACTACTATTATCGCCATCCCAGAAATTACAGTCGCCGGGGGTTTTTCTCTATGGATGAACCTTCTCCTACGGTTCGAGGCGTCAATCGTCCTATTCCTCACAGTTACACGCGACACCCCGGAGATCCAGAATCGATAGAAGGATTGCGTCCGCTCACAACCGCCGAACGAGCACAAGTACAAACATTTCCTGAAAATTTTAATTTGAATGGTTCTAAAACTGACTTGGAACAGCTAATCGGTAATGCCGTTCCGGTTAAGTTGGCGGAATTTGTTGCATCTCTGATCGTTGATTACCGCGCCAGAGAAAATGAAAGCCGTTTTGAGCAGTTGCGGGATTGGCTTGTGAACATAAAAGAAATGACTCCTGTTTCCGCTAAAGATGTTCTCTCCAGAATAAACAGAATTCTTTCGATTACTCCAATTACGCATTCTGATACGGCTATAGATGTAAACTACCGTCTGGCTAAAAGCGAATTATATAATCAACTCTCTCCCACTGTTCGATCTCAAATTAAAAGAGCGGTTACATTGTATTTTGAGTTTGCAGAACAACAAAACAATAGATGTAACTCCGGTAATTTGTCCTCCGTTGTCTCTGCTGAAGCAAACAATGGGCTACGCCAAAGTAAGAATGTCAAGCAAGAGGAATTTGTGGTTGCATAGGAGAGTTTGTATGGATTGCTATGACATGGCTACACGATCAAGAACAATGAGTCGTGTCCATTCAAAGAATACGAAGCCCGAACTTTACGTCCGCCGAGAACTTCATAAGGCGGGCTTCCGTTTCAGGCTTCATAATTCTCATCTACCATGTAAACCTGATATAATTTTGCCAAAATATAAAACAGTAATCTTTGTTCATGGTTGTTTTTGGCACCGTCATCCAAACTGTAAACGAGCAACCACCCCGGCAACTAATACTGAATATTGGCAAAAAAAGTTTAAGCGTAACGTTGAGCGTGATAAACTTGGAATAGAACAACTCAAGAATGCCGGATGGACAGTATGCGTTATTTGGGAATGTGAACTCGTTGAAAGCACAAAATTTTTGATAAAAGACCTGTCTTTAAATGAGACATAAAAAGTTATTGCAATCCGGGAGCTTGAAGCTCAAAAGTTTTTGACATTTACTGGAATAACCCTAAAATATTGAAGAGCTTAAGTCAAAATATCAATAATAAACAACAATATGGGTTGATTACGTGCTTGCCGCGTAATAACCCCCTCTTGAAGGATTTGTTAACTCAATGGAATGTGGCATGAAAAAGGTTCACACGTATTTTTTATGTGCCTTATTTTTTTGAGCGTATTTCGCGAATATCCTGTTTGATTTCATATAAATTTTGTTGCAAATTATTAAGATTTAAAGATGTCTTTTCGATCTTAATGTTATTTGTGCCTATTTTTGTTTTATTATTCTCTATTTCTTTATTTAAACTTTCCAATTTTTCTTTATGTGTTTCGATTTTTATTTTTACTTCTGCATCAAATATTCTTGCATCATAAATGAAAAATCCTATAGTGATAAATGTTCCTGTTGCAACCGCTCCAATGGCCCAAGCAATCCAGTTTTCAAGCAATATTTGTTGGAAATTTATTTTAGTCGACCGTCGTTTTAAATTTGGTGTTTCAGCAAGCTCTTCTCCTCCTTGAATCGTAGATTTAAAATCAAATTGTTCGTCAATTGTTGGTTCATTATTTAAGCTACGAATTATTTGCTGATAAGTTATTTTCTCATCATGAGTTTTGGAAATATGTATCCCTCTTTTATTCATCTTTTCCTTCCTCAAGATAATTAGTGTTCAGCCAATTAAGATAATTATTTTTATTGAATTTTTCTGCATTCTCTATGAAAGGAGCAAAGTCAATATCATTCGCTTTTTCTAAAAATGGACTATAGAACCATTGATAGTCTACAGACATGAATATATTATCTTGTCCTGAAAGTTTTATTATATTAAATATTGCATTACAATAGTCAAAAACATCTTTTTTAACTAATGCTTCAGGTAAAGGCATTTTTTTAGAAAACTGTAAATTTATATCATTAACTCCATCAAGCGTACAGCCAATAGTTTTATCAACAAAGGTTTTAGCTAATGCTTCTATAGGGAATAAATATCTTTTTATGAGACCTATTCTTACAATTTGTATAATTCCAAATTTATTCATTACATCTTTCACGATTTGCTTTTGAAAATTATTTACAATTTTATTGTAATCATTAGTGTTAAAACCCATATCATCATAAAAGTTAGTCTCTAATATAAAATTAGAATTATCAATTGTGAGTGTATCACTAGTTTTATGATTTATAAGTATTTTTTTCCCAACGCTATTTCGGACATGTGGAAATATTTCTGTATTAAAAAATGATTTGCGGCTATATAGAATTGTATCTGTAATTTTTCCAAGTTGGTCTTCAATGGAAAAATTAGCTCTAAACCTAACCCCTAATGCTATTCCATTTAAATATTGCTGTAAATCTTTTATCATAAAGAATTCCCCACTTTTTTAAAGTATAAAAAGATAAGTTATATACTTTATTACTAAAGTCAAGTAAATATATTCTGTAAGTCATAAAAATTATTGCTTCGGCTAATAATCAGCTTTCACAATTTGCCAGAAACCGAGCTCAGAAACGCAAGCTGATTAATAGCCGGATGTATATATATATTGTTTTAGATTGAATTGTTAAATGCAGCTTTGGCTTTCTTCCTGGCAAGGCGACTAATTTCACTGGCTAAACCCAATACTGCTCATTTAATGCGAATAATAGGTTTATTCTGGGCGACTTTGGTTGAAAAATCTTTTTTGATTTGCCAATTTTTCATCTTTCGCTTGACTGCGCGTTCACGGCGCAGGCCACGACAGGACACCACTTTGTGCTGAGCAATTTCGTCAATAATTTCTTTGCGAAGTTTTTTAATCTGAGCAGGCCGGAGGGGGAAAATGCGCCGCAGTAATTTTGCGGCATACGACTCGAACTGCACCGGTAAATGACAAAGAGTCAGGATCGCAAGAAGCCTTCAAGGCGGCCTGATGCATTAGCGAGCGAATCGTGAAATGCGCCAGCAGGTAACCGTAAAATTCCTGAATTACCAATTCCGGGGTCTTGCTTCTCAGGCAATTGCCCGGTTCTTTCAGATGGTTTTTTATTTCGTCATAGCCCATTTCGATTTCCCATCTCTCGTGATACACCGCCGCAAGTTCAGGAGCGGGAGCGAGTTCAGGATCAAGGATACTGGTAATCAGAACATATTTCTCTTTTCCGCCTTTGAGGCGATACTCGATTATCCGAACCGTAATTCCGTTAATATCCTTGCGGCGGTCATTGGGGGACGGATAAAGCTTGCTCAAATATGAGCCGTCTGCAAAAGTTTTCAGGCATGGGAACTTCATTATGCCGCGTACGCGGAACAGCAAATCGGCGCCGGTTTTTATCGCTTCGCTGTAAATCGGATAACAACCGAATCCGCGATCCGCAATCAACAGCATTCCGGCTTTCAAGTGCGACAATATCTTTTTCGCCAAAGTGTTTTCATGTTCTTTGTAAGCCCCTTGGACAGCCGCGAAAATAGCGTGGGTTCCAATCTCCAGTAAAGCCACAAAGCGAAGTTTGGGAAATGCCGCTTTCCCACGAGAAGCGCCCGGCCTTCCGAAAAAATCACGATTAGCTTTTTCGTCGGGAAGATCAAGCGTACTGCCGTCTATCGCCACCAGGCGCCACTTGCGATAGAACGTGCCAATAGTTTTTGAGGTGGCAATCGGCAAACATACCGTCTCGAACAATACCCGCATAAACTCCGCCCCCAGGCGGTTGCGGGCGTTGGGAATTCCGCCGCGTCCGGTAATTATGCCGCAGGAAAGTTTAAACCGGAGTTTGTCGCAGCCCTCGAAAAGGCAACGCAATACTTCCTGAAGCGAAACCTTGGCATAAAGCGTCATGCAAATAATGTAATAGGCCATTAGTTCCATTGGCAGTTTCCGGTACCGCCTGGTTGCTATTCCGCATTTATGCATCACTTCAAGAACCGTCGAGTACGGCACTACGCCCATCAGCGAAGCCAAGGTTAAAAAATCACTGTTTCGAAGTTCTCCAATATTAGCCTTGGTTCGCGCCATTCGCAACCTCCTTAAGTTAGGGTTGTGAATAATATAGCAGTATTATTTCAATATTCAAGCTTTAAATGAGCAGTATTAAGGCTAAGCTGATCAAAAAAAGTAAAAAGTAAAACTTCAGTTGATTTAAGAAACTCCCCTCCAAAGAAATTTTGATTATTCCCTGACCATTCGTCTTCAATCTGACATTTCCCGTTTTCATTGTGACTTTTGCCTCCGTTTTAAAGGTTAAAATTTCAAAATGTTTCCGATTACTTGTGATGGATACCTTGATTCTGCAATTTAAGTATTTGGTTAATTACACCTGACCGTATATCATCTAAATTTTTTGTCTCAATGTCATTCCCGCTCTTAAGCTTTTTGAGATATTTTTCCGCTTCAAGAAGGGCTTTTGAATTTTCGACATCTGATTTTTTTGTCTTTTCAATCATTTTTTCAAGTGTTGTCACATATCGAACGTCATCTGCAGCTTCTCTGTAACCTTCCCAGGCGATTGTATCTATAGGGCCGTTCGCCGCAGGATAGGTAATGGAATGAGACCTGAATTCAGGATGATCAAAGTCATTCCAGGTATTGCCGAAACTATGCTGATATGCATTATCGTTTGCACCGTCGTAATCACATTTCCACAGAAGAAGCCCGAAATTGCGGCGATATATTTCCGGATTTTCCACGCCTGCTTGCGGGTTGGCATAACAGAGGATTTTATGCCCATATGCATGCCACCTATCCGCTTCTTCTTTTGATGGATTATAAGCTTTAATATGCAAATCCTGAATATCTCCCATCATTTTAATATTATCGCCACGTCCGGCAACAAATACTTTACCACCAGCCTCATGCACAGCCTCCCAGGCTGGACGCTGTGATTTCAATAAGTCGCCTTGTACTTCATCTATGCCATAAAAATAAACCGTTTCTACCCCGTAGGGCTTGGCCAATTCTATTATCTCTCTAACATTTTTCTTTAATTGTTTTAATTCTTCTGCTAAAGTAGGATTTCCTATTCCTCTGCGATAGGGGCCCAGCGGTGGAAATGATTCTTTTAAATATAAAGTTTTATTATCCATCCCAACTTTTTGGCGTATTCTCAATACTTCTTCTAATTCTTCCTTCTCTATAAAATAATGGTGACAGGTAGAAAGTCCATGCCTGACCATATTTTCCAAATCATTTTTGAACTGTTCTTTTGTCTTTACAAAAGAGTTAGTTGTTGAACCGTTTCTGTGAATATTTCCATGATAATCTATGCTGAAAGTATAATAGGGGTCTGAAAGTTTGAAAGGAAGTACGTTTAACTCTAAGTTAACCCAGCCTAAAAATTTTCGGGGAGTCGAAAGATTGATTTTACCTGTATATGTTCCGGGTTTTGCATTATCCGGCACTTTAATTGTTATCCAGAATTGCTGATTCCGTGCAGCAGGAATATTTACCGGTAAAAGGTGTGGACTGTCTTTTACCGGAAATTCCTTAGGAGTTAAAATAACCGTCTTTTTGTCCGAAGGATCGCTTATCCAAACGTATTTGTCTCCTTCCGGAAAACTCAGCTTCAAATAATTTTCCTTTTTTTCAAAGTCAACCTTTACCAATGAATCATCATTTACCAATAACTCGGGAACGAGTAATCGCTTTGACTTATCTTGGATATTTTCGCGCCAGGCCGTACCCGCCTGATACCAGCATTTTACCAATTTTATATCCACTCCGGAAGATGGAATTGTTGCTGTTTCCCGGGATTGTTCGGATTTTCTTTTGAGATCAGTCGCCTTAGCTTGCAGTGAAGTTATATCGGAAAGGGCCGTAATTACAAAACTTGCCGGTTCATATTCCCCTGCGCATGCGGTAATTCTGAGCTCATCAGATATTTTTCCAGGAATGGGGGTTCCCCAGAAAGGCAGTATCTTTTGGTCACTTATCGGAGGAACGACATAACATATATAATTATTGTCTGTCTTCAAACGCCCATCCTTAAGAGCTGACTGTATCTTTGTTAATTCTTTAATGCCGAGGCTTATTTTATCTTCCAATCCGTTAATTTGTTCTACCTCAAAGTAAGAAAGCTGATTTTTATCTTTAAGGTTTTTCAATTTTTTATTATAATCAGATAAATCGATTGCCTGAGTATAGGATGAATAAGATCGGGATAGAGAATTCAGTACACCAGCTAATTTATTAATCATATTTTCCAATTTTTTAATATTAGCTGAAACTGAATAAAGTTTGTTATAGTTTGCCCGGATTTCTGCTGCAGAGAGAGCATGGCTGTAGATTCTGACATCATCAATGCAACCCTTAGTAGTATCGTCTCCTATACAAAATATCCCGCCCTTGTTTTTCATCGCTATATAAGTTTTTCCTTCATTGCCTTGGCCCGTTTTAGTAACCAATTTACCGTTTACATAAAATTTGATGCCGTCAACAGTTCCGCTGCCGTCGCAGGTAACTACAAGATATATCCATTCCCCGGTATATGAAATTAAATCACCGCCTGATTTATATATTCTTTTGCCGGTTTTGTGATCATATAAGTATAATCTGAAATGGTTATTGTTGGTTAATAAGTATTCACCTATTTTATGGACTATTATAAAATCTGAACGATCATTCATTTTGACCCAGGCCGCTATTGAAAACGGCAGATCCTTTTTGCCATTACCGAAACTCAAACTTGAATCCTTTCCGCAGTAGATATAATTCTTTTTACCATCAAGCTCAAGAGCTTTATTCTGGTTCCTGAACCTGTCTTTAGTCCAACTCGAATTTCCTATAAGTTTACCATGATTCCGGCCCTTACTATCCTTGGTATTGCCGTCAAATTTCCATTCGCTTATAAGTTCTGCGTTTATAGACATTGAGGCAATACTGCTGATCAAAAATAATGTACTCATTACTTTCTGAAAAGTTTTATTCCTTTTTTCCAGTCTGATGTTTTTTTGTTCTTTCATGTTTTTCTTGCTCCTTAATTCTTTACTTAAGTTTTGCAGTTCATTTTTGAGTTGATTTTTCATGCGGCTATCTTCATGTTTTCATTTGCAAGCTCCTTATTGTTAGTGGTTTTATCTATATTTCCATTTTGGCTTAGAAACAGCGCAAATCGAATTCCCTGTTTGAAAGCGGCATATTCCGGAGAGTTCAGGATGTCATGAAGGCTGACGCTGTCAAGACCTCCCATTTTTGAAGCAATGTTCGTCAGTATTTCTTCAAGCATAATCAAAATCTTTTCAACGGTCAGCAATCCCGTATACTCAGATTCGATGGTTCTGTATAACTCTCCCAGCGTCTGGTAATCCTCCCGGTATTTGCAATATGCAAGGATGCTGTGTGTAATAAAGACGCTTGTGGCATGGGCAATCTGCGCGTCAAAATCATTTGCCTGACATTTGCCGAGCCCCAACAATTGCTTGCATTCCTTGAAACTAATCTCAATATTCCACCGGATGGCATATGTTTCGATCGCCTTTATATAGCTCATCTCAAGGTCGGTGGTCAGGAGACATACCCATTTCTTATTGCTCGCAAACCTACTGAAAAAGAGTTTGATTCTACCGACATTCTTAAGTTCGCAGACTACTTCAATATAAGAACTTCTGAAGCGTTTGCACCTTTTCTTCTCCGACATCAGGGCGCGCCGCAGTTGGGAAAGAGTGTATTCTCCTCCGTTATATGTAAAGAGCCTTTTACCGGGCTTTACCATTCCCAGGAAATGAGTTTTGCCGCCGTTGAGGCTTCGAGCCTTATTAATAACCTGGGCGCAGGTATACCATGAATCGACAAGTGTATAATCGGGTGCGTATCCATTTTTCGCCGCTCGTCCCATCAATTCACAGGCAAGGGTTATCTTGTCCTTTTTAAGTTCATTTATACGTTTTTTCCCGGCAGACCTGAAGCACCGCTTTTTCGAGAACTGTCCACCCTTTTTAAGCTTGAGTTTTGCCTCTGCCGTCAAACTGTCATCAAGCGTCCTTGCATAATTTCCGTTAAACCAGCTCAGCATTACAAGTTTATATCCGGTTACTTTACGTCCAGTGCAGTGATCATGGATTTTAGAAATCCCCTCAATACGCCTGCCTGATTTTTCCAGAGCGCTGTCGTCAATTATAAGAGCGCTTGGATATTTTGCCTCAAGAGCGGTTTCCGTCTCCCGTTTCCTAATGAATTTTGACACTTCAAACATTGTCCTGCGCCAGTTAAAACGCGCATCTTGGCAAAAACGGTAATACGCACACTGCGAACTTGCGACAATTTTCCTGAAGCTACTGGAAAAGAAACTTTGCACGGTGCCGACTAAAAACAACGGCATTGCGATCGCGGTTTCAAAAAGCGATGAAATCCCAACGCCGGTGCGTTTGTTCACGCCGCCTGAACGCGAAAAGTGCGCCAGATTGAATTCATCCCGGATATTTACCCACAACGGGTCCATGTTTTCTCCATGTTTTTTGCAAATTTGCTTGATTTCACTCACATTAATCTCTATATTTTTCATAATTTGACTTTTGCCTTATATTTTGGAATTATTTCTAACCTTCTTTAATATAAGGCATTAAAGTCAAATTATTCTTCGTTTTTAAATACTTTTCACCTCAAAAACGAACTGCAAAACTTTAGTTCTTTAAAATAAATACCTGTATTTATTTAGAGTTTCTGAAAAAGTCAACATTTTTTTAGGTGAAAAATGCATAAAAATACCTCCTGTATCTCAAAAAATAAAAATTTTTTGAGTTTAAAAAACTTAAATATTCTCTTAAAAGGGTCCATAT
>JAQUOK010000040.1 GCA_028717165.1 Victivallaceae bacterium
CGCTCTTCCGATCTATCACGCATAATAACACTGTAATCATAATCAAGAGAGAATAAAAAATATATGTATGTGGATATAAAAACAAAGAATTTCAACTTTTTAAGGATAAATAATCAATCTCCCCCTGCATAGGTAATAAAATGAAAACCATTGACAAGGCTTATCATGGAAAATCAAGAAGTAATCGACAGAAAAAATATTATTCTGTCGCAAATGCGGCTGAATGTGTCGGTGAATTATCTCATGGATGTGAAAAGTTTGGCCTAACACAAGGGCAATTCAGTTTTTTTGACATCCTTGAAACAATCCTTAACGTCAGTGGCCCGGCAAATGTCGTAATCGCCACATGGACGGCCGCCGGGGCAGAGACGGCGCGCGCAAAAGAATTTCTTAAAAATGGCGCAATCAGCTCAATTAAGTGGATAGTGGATCGCTCTTTCGCTAGTAGACAACCTGAATACTGTCAAATATTAGTCGATAATTTTGGCGACTGCATCCGCACCATCCGCACTCACGCAAAATTCTTACTGATTTATAATGATGAATGGAATTTTGTTATCAGGACATCAATGAACCTAAACTCAAATCCGCGCATAGAGAATTTTGAAATTTCAGAAGACAAGGATTTTTGCAACTATCTCTTAAAATTTGTTGATGAAGTTTTTGAAAAACATAGCATGTCAGATAACTTCAATAATTCTGCGGAAATATGCAGGTTTCCCGGATTTGACGACCATGAGGCAATTACTTCAGCTAAACCAGCCGCAGAAAACCAATCAAGTTATACTTTCAACATGCTGGATATAAAGCAAAAAACTGCGATGGAAGATTTAGAAATAAAAAGACTAAAAAAAGAAAACGAATATATAAAACTGCAAAAACTTAAAAAAACCTTACTGCCAATAAATGATGTTATAAAACAACTTGAAACATTAAAGCAATATTTATGTAATGATTGTTTAGAAATTATTCAAAAAATAATTAATAACATTAACTTATCAAATTGAAATTTATGAATTGGCTTAAAGATATTAAAATAAACAAAACCGAAAAAAGAAAAGTACAAGTTTTAAGGGCGGTTAGAAAGCACAGGGATGCGGCTCGTAACGTTACTTATGGACCGCCTGCAGACTTGAAACGCCGGCGCAGATATGAAAGAAATACCGCAAGGTGGTTGAAATATTATCTTGCGGACACATATCCCTTGCCCTGGTCTGAAATCCACCGTCGCTATATTGCCGATCTTGACTATATTGCCGACAGTGGCGGCTGGAAAGCCGAAGCATTGCCGCGTGGTTCCGGCAAAACGATGATTGCCGAAGGCGCGGCGCTTAAATATTTGCTTACCGGAAAGAGCCGCTTCCTTGCTTTAATACTCGCAACCGACAAGTTTGCCAAAATGGCCATAGAAGATATCAAAACGTGGCTGCTTGAGAACGAGCGGATTAACGCAGACTACCCGGAAATATGCGCGGTAATCAGACATTGCAACGGAATTCCTCAGGCAATGAGAAGTACAACCGCAAACGGCGAACCGGTGCACCTAAAATGGACTGCGTCTCAATTGGTGCTACCTGATTGTCCATTAATTATGCCGCCCGGGAAAAAAGTAAAATCGCAGAGTTCAAACGCAGTTATCAGATGCGAGGGAATAACCGGCGCTATTCGTGGAATGAAATATGTTACCAGTTCGGGCGAGACTATACGTCCAGACTTCGCAATTGTTGACGATCCGCAAACACGGGAAAGTGCGCGGAGCCCGGAACAAACACGCCAGCGGCTTGATATTATCCGGTCGGACATTGCCGGTCTTTCCGGGCCCGGGAAAGATATCCGGATAATTGTCCCATGTACAATAATCGAAAAAGGCGATTTGGCCGATCAGATAACCGACAGCGAGCTTTTCCCTGATTTTCTTGGAGAGCGTCAGCCGTTTTTCCTGCATATGCCCGAAAACATGGAATTATGGGAAGAATATAACCAGGTGCGAAAAGAAGGGTTGACAAAGCGCGATAAAGGCAGGATGGCGGTTGAATTTTATCGCAAGAACAAAGCGGAATTAACCAGGGGTGCTGAGGTTTATTGGATAGAGCGCAAGGGTGATACTGCAATAGACGGTATTCAGTGGGGTATGGATCAGTATTTCAGGCTAGGCCCGAAAGGATTTGCTTCCGAACTGCAGAACCGTCCGCTTGGAACAGAAGAGATGATAAGCCTTAGTTCGCGCCGGGTACTGGAGTGTGAAACCAATATTGCAAAATGGAAATGTCAGAACAATACAGCTGCAGTAATTATATTTGTCGACCTAAACCCGCGAACGGTCGGCTTGTTTTGGGCGGCGCTGTCATTTGAAAATCAACTTTCCGCGCGGACAATCGCCTATGGAAATTATCCCGGCAAAAATCAGTCGTTGGTACCGGAAGGGGCAAGCGATCGTCAGGAAGATGCGCTATTGTTTGAGGGCTTGAGAAAGCTCGCCGATGCGTTTTCCAAAGCGATAATAACCTGTGATAATGGCCAGCCGAGCAAAATAGACCTGATGATGATCGATGGCGGCTATAATTTTCAGACGGTTGTGCGGTTTGTCCAGTCCGGGCGCTTTCCGTTTCAATTGGCGGTCAGCCGCGGCCGGGCTTCGACAAAATATCTTGATACCGGCAAGGATGTAATCAAGGCAATGCAGTATGTGCATTTGCGCAAAAATCCAAGCAATCAACGTTATTTGTCTCACAACTCGGATGCGCTGCGGGAAATAGTTCACAAGGCGTTTATGGCGGGTCCGGACGCTCCCGGCGGAATCGGAATACACAAATCTCCGCCATTGCATGATGAGTTTGCCGAAAGCATCGCTTCGCAGCGCCTGATAAATAAAGCCGAGGGCGTTCGCGGCATTATGTATCAATGGACAACCGTTCCCGGCGGACAGGATCACCTGCTGGACTGTGTAGTTGGTTGCTATGCCGGCGCTCACTGGTATGGAATTGAAAATTATGGAACGATCGCCGCGCGTGGGAAAAAACGTCGCGGTTTAAAAATAAGAGCCGTAAAAATATAAGGAGGCTGTCATGGAAGCATCAAAAAAAAAGTCGGAACCGAAACAGGCAACAAGGAAACCGTCCGCAAAAAAGCGGGAACCGAACATCGTAACGAAGCCAAAGGCAGACGGGTCTATCTTGTGCCCCCGCTGCGGAGCCGGCTGTAAGGACATTGTCCTGCGTTATGTAAGCACGTCCGGCCGCCGGCAGTACACCTGTCAAAGCGCGGAATGCAGGAAGGTTCGTAAAAACGGCCGCGGCTTTGTTGTGTTTGAAAACGGCATGACTTACCCGCGAAAAAAGTAAAATTTAAGCCGGTTGTTCCGGCTTTTTCTTCTTTGGCCGCCCGCCCAGTTTCCCGTTTTCACGGCTGGTCTTAACCTTCTTTTTGCTGGTCATACAACCCAGCATTGCAGCCGGGTTGATTTCGATCTCGTTTTCGCATTTGTCGCATTTGATTTTCATTGTTAGTTCCAGTTATGCCCCTTGCAGGGGCGATTTGGCAATTATCTGTTAGAGCAATAAAAAAGCCGGGGGTTATCCCGGCTTTTTAGTAGCGCCGCTTTAGCCTTAAAGCGCGTTCTTTTTAGGCGGTCTGCCGCCTTTGCGGCCGTTCGCCCGGCTGGCTGCCGTCGCTTTTTTGGTTGCGGTTTTCTTTTTTCCCCGCAGTATATGCCCGCAAGCCGGGCATCGCTTTTCCGGCATTTTTAGCCTCTTAAGTTATGCCCCCTTGCGGGGGCGGGTTATAAATTAAACGTTTTTACTAAATCAAGCAATCTTTGACGGACGATATTGTACATGCCTGTTTGCAATAGTGCCTTAGTCTTTGTTGGCAATGATGATATTTGGATTTCGCTCAAGACGAGCATATCTTCAAGAGCGTCCGAGGCAGATGGGAAAAATATTGTCCAGCCGACTGAACAATCAATATCGATTGCTTTAATATCAGGATTGCTAATTTTTACTTGTTCCGGTAACATCAGCAGTTGCCCATCATCACAAATCATGCAATGTTCTTTGTCTCCTGGATTATTATTTGAAACTTTATCTTTCCCATGCCAATAACCTTTTTTACCTAATCGACGAGTATTAAGCAAACTCACCGCATGGCTGCTCCAATTTCCTCCACATGCGTAATTTTCCCCATAATTGCCGCGGCTATAGAGAGGAGTCCACATATTATAATATTCATTATATCCAAGCATCGGCCCACATTCTTTTGTCCCTAGCCAAAAATTAATTAATTGACTATCTGAGATCCTAGTTTGGATAGCAATATATACTCCCTCTGCAATCTGCCCGTCAGAACGCCGGTTTATTTCGACAAATTTTTTTATTTTTTTATTTGCACAAATCATTTGCTTCTCGCTCCAGTGATTTAGCTTCGGTAATAAAATCATCATGCCGTTGCTGTTGCTGATCGCTTGATAACCAACCATCTGCATCATAGGTTAATGCCCCAACCGCTAAGTCGCGTTTATGCTGCGCCTGTTGTCTTAATTCTTCAGCCTTTTCCCGGTTTGCCTCTGCTGGATATTTTTCTTTCCACGCTTCCAATAATTTTTTAGCCTTGCAGCGCAAAATATTTGGAAACATTACGTTGTCTTCCCGATCGCTATTTGCAATATAGTCAGCCTGCGCAAACATTTTGTCAATTTCATTTTTTTCGCGCTGAGCAGGGGTTAATGCGGCCTCATATTTTGCTCTTTCAGCAATAATATACTCCTGTGCGTCAACAATTATTAATCCATTCCCATTATCGCCAAATTTAGCCAAACAACCAACCGGAATTTTTTCGGAATTACGGGATGTAATTAGCTCCTTAATCTTATCCAATCCAAAAGATTTAGTTTCTTCGGCTTCGCTATTAATTATAGGGTTTTGATTATTGCTTACCCATACAGTTTGATTATTTCTTATTGTAGCACCGGGTAACCGCATTTTCATTTCGCCATTTTTGATGATAATTACATTTATTTTCATTTTTCCTACTCCTTACTTTGTTTCTGCTCGGAAGCCCATCTTCCTTGCTTATACTATATATTATAACCTATATTTGTAGGTTTGTCAATAGCAAAAGCAAAGAAAAACGAAAAAAAATCGAAAAAAAGTTGAAATTCTTTGTTTTTTTTCGCATATACATAACTTTTTTAATTTTGCTTGACATGATAACGATACCACATTATCATTATCGATAACAACTGAATATTGAATTCCGGGCAAAGCCCTTTTGCAAGATGGCGGGTAACCGGGAAAGCGACGGCATGGTGGTGCCACTACATCAATTGCCGGAGATAATATGGCGACAGAACTCGAGACTTATGAAGCGGAATTGACGGCGGTACGCGAGGCGATGAACGCGATAGCGGCCGGCGGCCAGGCGGTAACTATCGGCGATATGACCTATACCGAGGCCAGTTACGCCGCATTGTCCGCCCGCGAAAAATATTTATCCGGCAGGATTGCTCGGCTCAATAACACCAGGATGCGGGTACTACCGGTTAACTTCGGAGGGTTCCGGCGATGAGAAGCAACCTCGGCATAAATCATCCGGCGCGGCGCTTGACTTCCGGCAGCCGGGTAATGCTGGAAAGCTACGAGGGAACGCAGTCAAGTCCGCACCGGCGTTCGCCGGCAACTATTATCAAGACGCAGGATTTGATGCTTGACAAGCGCAAGCGCAAAGTAGGGACCGCGACCATCCGCGAACAGCTTACCAATTCCGAGCTGCTGGCCTGGATCGTTCGCAAACACCTTGATTATGTTTCCCGTTTCGAGATAAATTTTCGTTCTGGAGACAAAGATTTAGACCTTGAGGTAAAAAGCCTGCTGGACTGGCATGGCCGCCGCGAAAACTTTGACATTGCCCGGCGGCATAATCGTAATCAATGGATGTGGATTTTTGAAATGACCAAGGTAGTTAACGGCGATGCGTCCGGAATAAAACTCAGGAGCGGCCAGCTCCAGGGACTTGATTCCAGCCAGATAGCCAAGCCGGACGACTGGGGAAAAAACACAGACAAAAAGAAGCAGGATAAAGTAAGCGACCACGGACTGATATTAGGACAATATGGCGAAACGCTGGAATTCTGCGTTTGTACCCGAAACAAATCAGGGAGATTAATTTTTGACCACTTCGAGAAGGCCGTTAATATGGTCTATGACGGATATTTTACCGGGTTTAACCAGACGCGCGGACATTCGCCGCTGCTGGCGTCGATTAACAACGTGGTAGACCTTTCCGACATTATTCTCTACAGTAAAATAAATCTTAAACTAAAAAACGTTTTCGGCATGGCGGTATTTCGCGATACGCCGGATCCGCTTGGCAATGCAAACCAGTATACCCAGGAAACCGATGAAGAAACCGGTGAAACTTTGGAAACATCGATAGCGCCGAACCAGATAAGCATACTGGACCTGGACCAAAACGATAAAATAGAATCTTTCGAGGCCAATAGTCCAGGCGCGAACAGCATGGACTTCATGGACAAACTTACCCGCGCCGTCATGCTGGCCTTGGATATTCCTTACACCAGTTTTGATTCCAGTAAGGCCAGTTTTTCCGCGCGTATCGGTGACCGTTCAGAATACGAGAAAAGTGCCGAACTGAAACGCGACAAAAATGCCCAGGTTCTCCGGGAAATTTATGCCTGGCGGATTGGCGACTGGTATAACAACAATGAACAATTCCGGGCGATTGCGGACAGGGCTGGATTCGATGCCGGGATGATTATCCGGCGCCTGGATATAATTCCTACCGGAACCCCCTGGATGGACAAACTCAACGAAGTAAAAGGCGATATTCTGGCGGTTTCCCTGGGGCTGGAAAACATTCCGCGCCTGGCCCGTAAACGCGGCGTAGACGCTTACGAAATAATGCAGGAGCAGGCCGAATATCTCAAGGCCGCGAAAGAGGCAGAAGTTCCGATATTCTACGCTAATGGCGGCCAGGAAGCCGTACAGAATATTCTTACCGAACCGACAAATCAAAACCCAAATGGAGACTTAAAAAATGAATAAAATAAAAAAAATTATAGCTAATATGTCAAACCAACGGCAATGGTTTGTTTTAAACAAAGAGGCTAAAGTTCCGGAAATTTTAATTTACGATCAAATCGGGAGTGATTTTTGGGACGAAGGTTTAACCCCCAAAGATTTTATAAACGAGTTTCGTAGTATTGAAGAAGAATTTAGCGAAGTAAACATAAGAATAAATTCACCGGGTGGAAATATACACGATGGATTTGCAATATATAACCACATTATGCAATCATCAATAAAAACAAATGTTTATATTGATGGTATAGCCGCATCTGCCGCATCTTTCATTGCCATGGCTGCTGATGTGATTTATATGCCTCCTACCGCAGAAATAATGATCCATGATCCCTGGTCTATTGTTATTGGCAATTCTGATGATTTACGCGACCAGGCTGATCGCCTTGATAGTCTGCAATCAATAATTGTTTCAGTTTATTCAAAAAGAACAGGATTGTCCAATTCACAAATTTCTGAAATGTCAAAAAAAGAAACCTGGATTGATGGCATAGAGGCTGTAGAGACTGGTTTTGCTGATGAATTATTGGAAACCGCCAAGGTGGCCGCATGTGTTTTTGATTTAGATCCGGATATTTTACCCGGGTTGCCTGAAAAATTTATAAATTTACAAAAGTCTCTCAAAAAACGCTCTTACGAAAAAGACCTGCGAGAAGCCGGAATTTCACGCGCCAAAGCAAAAATGGCAGTAAAACAGCGAGATGCTGTTAAAAATAGAGCAAAAATAACTGACCAGGAGGTTAAGATGCCGAAAGAAAATCAAGCCCTTAACTCGGACGAGAATAAGGACGAACCGATCGTAGTAGAACCCGGAACCCCCGCGGCTCTGGAAAATCCGCAGCCGGAACTAACTCCGGCAAATCCGAAACCTGAAAATCCGCAGATTGTGCCGCAGGAAGCGAAACCTATCGACCGGGCGGAGCTCCAGTCTTTGAGTAACGAATTCGGCGCTGAAATCGCGGTCAAGGTGGCGTTATCCGGCGGCGGCAAGGCTGAAGCCTACAAGCTGAAAGCCGAAGCGGCCGAAAACAAACTGAAAGCTCTGGAAAGCGAAAACGAGAAGCTAAAAAAACAAAAGGCTCCCGTAGGCGGCAATCCCGCCGAGTTTTCCGACGAAACCAAAACCAAAAAAACTGCCTGGGGCAACTAAACCGGGCAAAGGAGAATAATCATGTCTTACACAGAAGGAACCGCACAATACAACAATACCCTCGCGGGATTGCTGCGGATTAACGATCAGAATCTCTCTGATGTCGAAGCCAGCGACTTAATTCAGCCGACCGGATTTGTGGCCGCGCTCCCTTTCCGGCTTGCAAGCCAGGGAACGCAGCACCACTGGACGGTAAGGACGGTCGCTCCTGGAGTTGGTTTCCGCGAACTCAACGCCGGTATTCTCAATACCGCTGCGAAGGAAAAAACGGTTACCGCCAATCTCAAACTGCTGGACGCGTCTTTTGACCGCGACTGGAAAACTCCGACCAGCCCGCGCATGACGCTGGAACAGTACATGAGCCGCGAATCCATGTTGAGCCTGAACGCGGCGATCACCGCGATGGATAAGCAGTTTATTCAGGGCGGCACCGGCGGAGCGTCGGCTGCGGGATATGACGGCCTTTTTGATATTATCAGCCTCTGGGGCAATATGGGCAAGGATGTCGGCGGCAACGGCGGCACTCGCGTCTATATGCTCTGTCTCGGCGAAGATCGCATTTGCGGCGTTATCGGCGGTTCGACTTCCGGGCAGGAAGGAAATATCGAAGTCGGCGAAATGTATATGGTCAGGGATAAGGATACTGACAGCAAGGTCCATGACCGCTGGCGGGTTCCGATCGCCGGATGGATGGGCTTGCAGATTGCCGGAGCATATTCCGGCGCGGTGGCGTTCAATATTGACGGTACTACCGGAAAAACGGTCGATGATGATCTGCTGGCGGAACTGTATAACGCATTTCCGACAGATCGCGCTCCGTTCGTCAACTGCATTCTGATGAGCCGTACCGGCAGCAAGCAGTACCGCGATTCGCTGGTTACGGATTTAATTCCGAATCCGCCTTTCCAGACTTCCTGGAAGGGGGCCGGCCGGGATATTCCGATTATCGTTGACGACAACGTCAATGACAGCGAATCCGTAAACGAATCCTAACCTTTCCGCAAGGCTCCCGTCCGTTTATTCCTTTCCGGGCGGGAGCCGCTTTAGGAGATAATATGCCGCCTTCAATTGAAAGAATCAGGGCAATAAGGGCCAGGGCCGCCGCCGGGCGTGAGGTTACGCTTATTTACGGCGCTGAAACCGCCACCGGCCTAAAGGGCGGCATTACCGAAGATCGCTCATGGGAAATCCAGGGCTATCTCGACGAATACAATATTTCAGTCTGGGTGGATGCGGACGCATTCGAAGCGGAACTTAAATCAAGGCAGACCATTTCAGTTGATGGCGAAATCCGCCGTATTTTAGGCGTGAAACCGGATTCTGTCGGAGCGCTGATAAGGCTCGACCTGGGGGCGCGTTATGCAGGGTGAGATTGTCTGGCCGGTGGATGATTTAAAAGCGCTTGAAACGCAGTTTATGCGAGCCACTTCAGAATTAGAGATGCCGGTTGAGAACGCGGTCAAATGGGCGGCGTTCCTGGTCGCTCAATCCTGTGGAGCAAAAACCAAGAAAGCTCCGGAAAAGCGCCGGGCATATGTCAACCGTGAAACCACCGGCAAAATGAACAAAAAAGCCTTTCCGTATTACCGGGAAGTGTGGATAGACGGACCAAAAAATATCCGCAAATGGTATTTGAAGGAAAAAACAGATCCAGCTTATGAAAAGATTTCTAAATCCGGACTGGCTAAGAACTCATGGAAATGGATGAAACCCTGGGCCAGGCGCAAGGGCGGATCGAATTTTGCAGCAGAAGTAAATCACCGGCGCAGCGGATTGAACATTGAAATTGAGATGGCGAACAAACTGTCGTACATACTTGAAGCGATTAAAGAAAGCGATACGAATTTTATCCTTGGCGATGCTATGGCGAAGGCCGCCAGGCGAATGGAAAAACTAATTGACCAAAAAATGGCGAAAATGGCAAAATGACAATTGAACAGGAAATACAATACGCGCTGCGTGAAGCGATAAACGACAAGCTGGAGGCGGCGGAGCTGGATATTGCGGTACACGCCCAAAAACTCGATGCAATAGATGATCTCGAAAGCGAGCAGGAATATCCGGTAATTGTGATAACTACTTCCACGCCGGTACCGGAAGGGCATAAAAGCTCGAATATTGACGTTCCCTGCTGGATAACGGTAATGACATATCTGGCCGATGATTTAAAAAAAGACATGTTCTGCAAACTCTGTGAGATTATTTTCCAGGCAACGCACGGGATTGATGATTGGGATGATTATATGCCGGAAAATAACGCGGTTGAAATATCCGCCGTGGTAATTGCGGCCGGTGAGGAACCGGTAATCGCCGGCGAAGATGTGCTTGAACAGACAACTAACTGCACGGTTTACGCAAGTTATTTACATACATGAAAATGATCAAAGCCGGATATCACGGCAAGGAGGCTGAAAATGGGTTTTGGAGCATCAACGGATTATTTCGGACTGGCTGAAGAAGGCGTATGGGAGCTGCAAAGCGCCAGCTATACGCCGGAAAATTCCAGCGCGCAGGTACAGAACGAATTCGGAGACGTTACTGCCGAATCGGAATACGAAAAAACCGCGACGGTCGAAAATTCTTACCGTCTTGTAGGCAATGGTACTGACGGGTCAATAACCCTGCCGGAAAACTTTAAGGCCGGATATACCAACGTGGTCGGAGCGGATACCTTTGTCATTACCGGCGGTTCGCTGGCTACCAGCAACACTGAACGGCCGCTGCTTACTGTAACCGGTGAAAAAATGCACGGCGTTACAACCGCGCTGCGGGTTTACGACTTCGCGACCGCGATCGGCAGCATTCTTGCCCGCAAAGTCGCGACCGCGATCGGCTTTACCCTGGGGTCGGCAACCCTGCTTAATTCCTGCAGCGTTTCCTGTAGTTGCGAAACCGCGCGGGCTCTTGACAGCGACGGCGCTATTGCGATCAAGGACACGTTTAACGGACGGGTAGAGTCTACCGGGGAAATGGTAAGTGCGACCACGGTTGCGGACGCGGTTGTTGTGGACGGCTGGACTATCCCGGCCGGGACTTCCAGGAGCGAGGAAAACACAGCGCATCCGTCCGGATCGATCACCGTTTACAAGAACCTGGCCGCGGAAGAGGCATAAACGATGCGCAAGGTTCCGGACATAGCGGCGGTTGAAATTGCCAGACTACGCAAACTCGGAATAAAACTTTCCGACGATGACGTGGTCTGGCTTTCCTGCCTCGGATACCAGGTGGAAAATCCGAACGGCCAGACGCTGGAAGCGTCCGGTATAATCGATGGCATACTGCTTTCCGACGGCACTTATTTGCGGCCGCTGACGATCCGGGCCAGCCGATGGCTTTCCCGTTACGGCCCGTATTTATATCTGATTGACGATACCTGCGTCGTGGCTTACGCAATGGCTGTTTCTGGGGCTTTATCGCTTGACCGCAATGTGCTCGACGTTTTTGACGATGTTTCCGACTGGGTAAATACCCGAAACATAACTCAAGGCGAATTGGAAAGGGCGGTTGCCAGGTTGCTGGCTTCCGACACTCCGCATAAAACCGGAGAAAAAAAGACTGATATTTCTGAAATTATCGGCTTTCTGGTGGGTGCGACCGGGCTGCCGGCGGAATACTGGGACAAAAGTTCCTGGGATCATCTGGATTGCGTTAATTCGGGCGTTTTACGCTATGCCTCAATACTGGCCGGAACCGCGAAACAACAGGAATCGGCGGCGTCAAGGGCGGCCCTTAAAAATTTTGCACTGGCAATACAGGAAATAACCAAAAGAGAGGCTAAAAAAGACAATGGCTGAAAAGAAAATATCATGGATTTTGCAGGCCAGGGACAAGATGTCTGCGGTTCTGAATCGCGCCGGAAGCAGACTTAAAAAATTTGCCGCCGGCGCAGTCCAGACAATAAAAAAATATGCCATGGGTTTCGGTTTGGGCGCGGCAGGAATGGTAGCGATTACAAAAAAAATTATTGACAATGCTGATGCTATCGGCAAATCTGCGAAACGTCTTGGGGTAAGTGCTGAATTCTATCAGAAATTGAGTTTTGCGGCGGAAAGAAGCGGCGCCGGTCAGGATGCGGCGCTTAAAGGTATCAAAAAAATGCAGCAGACAATTTTTGATGCCGGACAGGGATTAAAAACCTATAATGATTATT
>JAQUOK010000041.1 GCA_028717165.1 Victivallaceae bacterium
CGCGGTTCCCGCAGGCTTGAAAAAATACTGGTATTCAGGCAATCACAACATGAATATATTATTCTACGATTCGGATGAGGTAAGGGCTTATCACCTGTTCCCATACCAAGGTTACAGCTGGTATTCTGATTATACACAGTTGTCTGAGGACAATGTGGCATTACGGATAACAAGCGGCAAAGATGTTTCAGTAATTCCGCTAGACGATTTGCCGCGTAAGGAAGACGGAGCGCAGTCAGGATTGGCAGACAGCCTGGAAGTAATATATCTTAAACCTGACCATGAACCGGAGCTGATAAGATCTTTAGAACAAGCTGTTTTACTGGATGAAGACAATGACGGTTTGTACGGGTATTTTGAGCCTTATGATGACCGTGTCTGGATATGTAAAGGTGTGGATATAAACGGAGCCCTTGATTATTTAGATGATTGTCTGGGCTCATTATGGGAAGCGAGCGGAGACGCGGACAGTGATTCCTGGGAAACTCAGAGTGAAGAATTCCATGACGCTCTGCGTGAATGGTGGGAAGATATTTTCTTTTCCGAAGACAAAGAGCGTTTGTCCATAGAACGTGCGGTAAACAAAACCCGTTGGCAGTTTGACAGAGCGACTCTGATGGTCATAAAGAAAGACGCTGTTTATCTTTCCGGCAGTGCTGGAGATGTCGTGAAGCTTTCAGAAAAAGATGAGGCTTCGATAAGAAAAATGTTAAAAGCTGTCTGATCTGAAATAAAATGTGATGCATTAGCCTCGTTCACGCGAAAGCGTGAACGGGGCTCTTTAGTTTGGCTCTTTGAGGATAATCACCCTTATATGTGAGACCGTCAATTCTAGGTTATTTTCTTGCATATATCATCGCCTGTTTTATATCAGGAATGAATAAAAGTGGGTTCTGGTTTTGTGGAGGAGGTGCCTTGAAGCCGTTTAAATTAATCCTCCATGACATTTCAGCGATCTCCTGCCGCATTATGGACAGATAGCGATTAGTTGAAGGACGGGAAAACGCCACTGTTTTCTGCCACTTCGGTAACGATTCTTTATCAGGTCTGCTTATAGTGGAGCGTCCGGCCAGCAGCAGCATGGAATATGAACAAACGACAAACGGAGTCCATGTTTCAACGGCATCCGGAGTTCTGACCATAACTTCATCCAATCCCAGAATGTTCTTTTCGTCGCGGAAATTCAGTTCAATCTCCCAACGCCACAGATACCATTGCAGGATATCGGCATCGTTCAGAGTCGGATCGGTAGAGATGATATAAGCTGGATTACGATACAGCAATCTGCTTTTCTGAGTCAGACGATAGCGTAACGGTTGAACAATAATCAGCTTCAAGTCTTTTTCCCCGGTCAGTCCTGACCTGACCGGTGAGACGGTTTTTATTCTGAATGTATGCATCTTATCCCCGGTAGCCGCCGATACTTCATGCCACGGGATACTGTCATCCATCCGCATCATTTCCGGGGTCGCCAACTGCATTCCATAAACCCGTTTACGCCCGCGTCTGTTCGTTGCCTCCGGCAGGGAAAAAAGTTTGGCGTCCTTGCGAATACGTCCGAGAAAAGTGGTTCTATTTGGAAGATTGCGGCAAATCGTCTTATTGGTGTATCCTCCATCGCCGCTGATTACCAGCTCACGGTCTGGTGGAACCTGTTTTCGTAACCGTGCCATACGGCTTAGCGCCTGGCGTGGTAAAGCTTGCTCTTTTTGTCTTTTCCTGTATTCCGCAAGTTCTGCTTCCCCGGCCTGCCTGCCGGGTTTTGCCGCACTTGGACAATGGTAAAAGTCTACCGGGATCGCCCGGCAGCGTCCGTTGTTTTCCGGTAACGCCAGCGATATTTGCAGCCAGCGCTGGCTCCAGACGAAATTGGCTCTAAACTTCGGTCCCAACGGATCTCGCCGCCATGATGTGCCGTGTACATTCCTGCCGGATTTACGCAGCAGCGTATCGTCCAGTGAAGCCACTACCGGGGCAGATTCGGGTAAAGTTCCAAGTACAGTCTTTCTCGGAACGTCAAACAATTTCCCGACATCAAATCTTTGCTTTTCAAACAAACGGTATGCGGCGCTCCAGTCTAAGTCCGCCCGGCCTGCCGAACTCAATGCCCCGGCTATAGTATGCCGTCCGAAATTGATCAGATTGCTCAAAACCAGTTCTCCCGCATTGGTCCAGCACCGTTCCTGCGAAAAAGCCGGACGGCACTGGTTCCAAAGGCGATGAAACTCTTCGATCAATTTCGTTTCGTTTTTTTTACTGTGGTACGCTTCGGCATGTTCGGACGGGTCAGAAGCAGCGTGCCGTCTTCGGCGACTATCCATTCCACTTCCTCGCTGTGTTCGAACTCAAGCGCCTGGGCCAATGCCATTGGAAAGTTGATGTACCACTGTTCGCTGGTCTTGCGTTTGATTGACTGCACTTTAGTTTTGTATCCCATTTTTTACCTCCGGGTTGAAAATTGCCGCATCTAGTACTATAACTAGATATAGATAAAAAGTCAAGCCTGAAAAGGAAAATTTATCGGATTTTTTTATCTAGATATTTCCAGCGGAAAGGCCAAAGTAAAGAGCGCCGCCTGAAAAGCGGCGCCAGGTACTTTACGATATTTTCCGGATCAGTACGCCTTCCGGGTCTTCATATACTTCGAACCTCAATCTCAGGCCGCCGCCGTCTGCGACCGCCTCCGGAATTAGAACCGCTTTGGGAAAACGGTAACAAATATCCCGTTTCCCGTTAACTGAAGATAAGCGGAGCTCTCCGCCGGTGATTAATATACTTTCCGCGAATCTTACTTTGCCGTTTCCCGCATTCACGAAGAAAAGTGCGGCAAAAGCCTTATCCGTTTCCCTCAGTTCCGCAGAAACGACAAATTTTACATTCGCAACGATTTTACGAACGGCTTTGTCTTTTATACAGCAACACTTCGCCTCATACAGTTCAGATATGATATCGAGCCGGGGATCGGTGAACGTTACGCCGAGTGGTTTTCCCCGGTATTCGACCCTGCATGGGCCGGTCTTTAAAAAGTCTGTATTGTAATTCATAAGAATTCTCCAGATTTAATTGCCGGTTTTAAACTCTTCCATAAAAACGCCGCTGTTGTCGGAGAAAATTTCAAATTTCCAGCGGACGCTGTTATTTTCTGTTATCTCCGATTTATCTTTTAATTCGGCGCGGGGGAAATAATAGGCGACCTGTCTTTCCGGATCAAGGGGCACAAAAGACAATTCACCCGGGGAAGGATCGAAATCATTTTTCAGGTAGAGATTTCTGGGTTTTTGCAGGCTTTCCGGATTTACGGCCTCGAATTCCAGGGTTATCGAGTTGCTGACGGCCAATTTCGCCAGGAGTCCGTCCCTGGACCTCAAATAACGGTTTTCATTGATCATCGGTTCGATTTTCCATTGCGGCATGGTGCCGGTACCTCCAAGGGATTTTCCCTTATAGGCGACAATAACGGTTCCATTTGGAAACAACTTTGCGACATTGATTGAGTTCATACTCAAAGCTCCTTATTTTTTTACTTTCTGGTTATATTGTAAGCTGTTGCAAATTCCAAACAATTTAGTTTTGTCCATCTGGAAAAAATATCCCCTTGAGTATTACTTTTTTTCTTCAAAAAATTACATCCGCCTCTCCTGTCACCGCTTACAAAGACTCAGTGCGAAAAAATAATATATATCCATATCGCACAGCGTCTATCGGCTCAGCCTCTCGATATATTCAAAAGGCCGTTCAGGGATTTGTTCTCCCTTTCGAGAAACGCCAGCGCCCGCGAACTGAATGCGGAATTTGCCGGAAGCCGGTATTCTCTCGTTCCGACGCCGTCGATCTTTTCCGATATTACTTCTCTGTTCGTTTTCAATTCGTCGTAATGTTCGGCCAGAAATACGGCTTGTTCGCTGACCGCGCAAACCTGAAAAATACGGAGCGGGTCTATTTCGGAAATTCCCAGCCGGGCGCAAACGTCGTCAGACGCCATTTTAAATGCCGCGTTCTTCTTGTCCGCGTCAAGCGAGCTCCAGAAATCGGCCTGGAGGTGCAGTGCGAGATATTCGTTAACAAAACTGATGTCCATCATAATGATTTTCTCCCGGAAGTTTGAATTTACAGGTTAAACGCCATAGAATAAAAAATAAATTTGACCGTTTATGAAAAATGGACTGTGCCTGCAAAACAAACACAGTCCGTTGCGTTCCGCTGAACTACAATGCAGCCTTTATGGCGGCCAATGCGGCGGCGCTGCTCTGCAGGCTGTGGATGCGGCAAAGACGCTGGTGGGCGTTCTTGAATTCAAGAGTTAGTTCGCCGAGCGCCATGCGTTTAATTCCGTCAAAGCCTTTGGGAGTGGCGTCTTCATCGGATAACGAGCGCCCCTTGAGGTTGGACAAACCGAATCCGGCAACGTCCATAATCCAGGCGTCAGTATCCGGCACGTCCGGATCGGCCATGATCGTCATGGCGCGGCCGTTGATCTCATTGACCACTACCGCCACATAAGCGCCGCGTTTGTCATCGGCGCGGACGATCTGCAGTTTGTCGCGGAACTCGTTGGACAAAACGCGGGCCTGGCCGGGGGAACAAAGGATCTGTGAAGGTTCCCCGCCTTCGCTCAAAATACTTTGAGCTGCGTCATTGACCATGAAACTGTCGAGAGCGGAGCTTGAGGCATCCACTTCCAGACAACCGGAGCTGGTGCCGTAATAGTACAGTCCGCCGATTTCGCCGGTGGCGCCGGAAGCTGCCTGAACCCGGCGGCCGAACAGGGCGACGCGATTAAGGTCGCGGGCGGTTTCTCCCAGAGCAAAAGCGGTCTGGCGGTTGATCTGGTTATCGACATTGCCCAGAATGTTGATCGCCAGAGCGGAACCGGTGAGGACGATATCCTTGCGGAAGATCTGAGTACAGTTGTAATTGGTATTGCTCAGATGATAGGATTCCTCGCCGTCGCCGTTGGTGGTGCCTTCGCTCATGGGCGAGCTCACGATGCTCAGGATGTCCCCTTCCGCCGGGGTTGTAGTGCTCGAACCGTTGGCTGCCGCCAGGGCAACAGTGAAAGTGGTGGCGCTGTCAATGGAGGCAACCCGGAACAATGCCGAATCATTCTTGATGACCAGCAGGGTGCCGACTTTCAGTTTGGCGACGTCGGCGGCGGATGCGGTTACGACCAGTCCTGACAGGGATATCGCGGTCACGGCGCGGCCGGCGATCTGGTCTTCAAGCCATTCATGTTTCTGTTGAGTGGCGTCTTCGACTCGTTTGAAGTTGGAAATAAAACGGGGCTCATCCTTGATCACGGTTGAGAGGACATCGGTGAGGTCACGTTTTTTTTCTGAGAAACTGTAGGTGTACAATGCCATAATTTTTTTCCTTGTTTTTTTAATTGATTATTTCGGGGGCGTTCGCGAGCATTGCGACAACGTCTCCGCTTTGTTTGGCGTCGGAAAATTTCATTTCATGTCCGCCCGGATTGCTGCCGCTGCCGGGACGAAGGTCGAGGCTGAACAGTTTCGGGATACTGCTCATCAGGCCGGTCATGAATTCGTCAACCTGTTCGGGCGTTTCCACTGAAACGTTCGCCTGTTTGAGCAGAAAACCGAGATATTCCGGGTCGTTGAACTGTTTTTCCTTGGCGAGTTTTGTGACTTTCTGCAGAAACTTGATCTGCTCGAGTTCCTGCTGCGAAGAATCCCTCTGGCTGGTCAGTGAGGAAATGTGTTCGCGCAACTGTCTGACTTCGGAATTGTAATTCTTCTGCAGGCGTTCCTGTTCTGACAAGTCGCGGTTTTCCAGTTCATCAAGGCGTGAACTCAACTTACCAAGGGTACTGTTCAGTTCAGTGTTCTGTTCCTCGATGCTTTTGCGTTTCGCTATTTCCGCGTCCAGACGGCTTTTGGGAATTCCCTGGGGGCGAAATTCACTAAGTGACTGGCGATCTTCGGGCGAGAGCGGCTGTCCTTCAATCACTTTTTTGAGAATTTCCGTTACATCCATTTACTTCTCCTTTTTTTGTTTCTGATTTATGGCGGCACAGCTTTTTTACGTGAGTGACCACGCTTTAAACCTGAAAAAAATGTCAACCGCACGGAAATAAAAACCTGAAATCAAGCACAAAAAAGACTGGAAATATGAATTTACATAAAACTAACGAAGAGTATGGACAAAAGAGACTGTAAGCTTTTATCGGGAAAAATATTTTTAAAGCAGATTTTTTATGAGAAATATAAGAACAAGCTGAAAAGCTTGTAGTAAAAAACCGGCGTTTGATAAAATAAGTGACTGAACTCTGATTATTTAAAAGGGGTTTCAGTAAGGGGGCGCTGATGATATGATGTAGACTTCCGGGGCATATGCGTCAACTTTAAGGCGAGAGTATTGTTGTTGCCTTAACCCTGACAGGGTTATTCAGCGTAGCCCACCGCAACGCGGTGGGTAATATCATCACCAGACTCCGTTCCCTGTAGAGGAACCTCAAAATAGAAACGAAAATAGTTGAAGTTCCCTTTCAGGGAACATTTCGGGAACGACAATGTTCCCAGGGCGTTGTTGCCCTGGGCTAAGCTGAATATCCCTTCCAGGGATAAACGTATTAACCTGCAAATCGACCTTAAATTAACACGTATGTCCATTAGGGGAAAATATCGTTTAAAAAACCTGAGCATGATGGTATTTTACATCATTCTGTCAGCGCACCCTTCAGTAACGACTATATACTTTCAGCCTGACGCGGGTTATCGGAGGGCGTTTACAAATTGCTACCGCAGATCTTTTTCTTTCAGTTGACGGGATAATTCCATTACCGCCAGTTCTTTTGCCTTGGCTTCCACGTCCAGGGTGAAATCAACGGCAAGCCGAGTCCATTCAGCCGGAAAATCCCTGAAGTCAATGTAATCGGCATGAACCCGCGGATTCTTCGAGCCCCAGCCGCAACCGGGCGAGGAAATATTAAAATGCGCTTCCCGTCCCGCCAGTTTCCAGGTTTCGAGCGCTTTTGCCGTGGCTTCGGCGACGCTGAGACCGTCCGGCAGACAGCGGTGATGATGGACATCATATACCAGCGGCAAAGCGGTTTCCATACAGAGCGGATACAAATCTTCGGGCGTGTAGGAAATATCGTCGTTTTCAAGCGTCAAATGCCGTTTTATCAAATCCGGTACGTACTTGAAAGTGGTGATGAAGCGTTTTAACGCTGCTTTTTTGTCCCCGTAAACCCCGCCCATGTGGATATTGACATTGTCGGCGCCAATCAGCTCGGCAACCAGGCATTGATAAGCCAGTTCCCGGATTGAATTGGCGACCACCTCTTCGCGTGGAGAGGAGAGGATATTGAACTGGTCGGGATGAAAACTTAGCCGTATATTATTGTCCCCGGCAAATTTTTTCACCGCCGCGAAGTTTTTCCGTATTTTCTTCGCCGCCGGCAGATCGTCGAGCTCATAACCGCATTCGGGGTGCGAATAAAGCGGCAGTAGCTGGGACAAAACCCTGAACGCCCCGATATTAAGGCGTTTACAGCTTTTCACCGCTTCAAGCAGGGCACGCGAATTATGCAACGCGATACCGGAAAGTTTCAGGATTTGCGCGCCGCGGTCTTCAAGTGCTTTGACAATTCCGGCTGTCGTATGCTGAAACTTTACCGGTTCCTTCAGAAATATACAGCATAAACCGAGCCTTATCACAATTTTTCCCTCCCCGAAAATAAAAACCCGCTGGTATTATCACAGTTTATATATTATCATAGAATACGGATATATTCAACCGGAGAGAATAAAATGATCCAGCCGGAAAGACTCAAGGTACTGAACGGCGGCCGGCATTCCGGGGGCGGTTACGTTCTGTACTGGATGCAGGCTGCGCAGCGCGCGGAATACAATCACGCCCTGGAATTCGCCGTCCGGGAAGCCAACAAAGCAAATCTGCCGCTGCTTGTCTGTTTCGGTCTCACGGATAAATATCCGGGGGCCAACCTCAGGCATTACCGTTTCATGCTGGAGGGGCTGAAACAGACTGCCCGCAGCCTGGAAGAACGCGGCATAAGTTTCGTTGTCAGGAAGAAATCTCCCGAAAAGCTCGTTGTTGAATTAGCCGCCGGCAGCGCGCTCACCGTTTTTGACGCCGGGTATATGCCCCTGCAAAGAAAATGGCGCAAAGAAGCCGCCGCTCTGCTGAAAACCCCGGTTATTCAGGTGGAAAGCGATGTGATCGTGCCGGTGGAAAAAGTTTCCGCCAAAGAAGAATACGCGGCCTATGCCATACGCGCCAAAATCAACCGGGCGCTTAACTATTTTCTCCGGCCGCTTACTGCTCACGACCTGAAAATCAGAAAAAGCCTGGATGAGGAATCCCTCGACATAAACCGGACCGAAGAACTGTTGAGTTCTCTGGATATCGACAAAGACATATCCGTCTGCGAAAACTGGCATCCGGGAGGAGCGGAAGAAGCCCGAAAACGCCTGGAAACCTTTATTGCCGAAAAACTGCCGGATTATTCCGGTTTCAGGAATGATCCGGCGCAGGATTTCCAGTCCGGACTCAGCCCGTACCTTCACTTCGGCCAGATATCTCCGCTTGAAACGGCTTTGCGGGTCAAGGCAGGCGAGGCCGGAAACGCGGAAGATTTTCTGGATGAACTGATCATAAGGCGGGAACTGGCGATAAACTTCGCCTTTTACAATGATTCGTGCCGGGATTATTCCTCTCTGCCGCCGTGGGCGAAAGCAACCCTGAAGGAACATGCCGACGACCGGCGCGAATATATCTACTCACTGGAAGAACTGGAAAAGGCCGCCACCCATGACCCGTATTGGAACGCGGCGCAGACGGAAATGCTCAGATGCGGAAAAATGCACGGTTACATGCGTATGTACTGGGGAAAAATGCTCCTGCAATGGAGCAAAACGCCGGAAGAGGCTTTTCAGCGCGCCATGTTTCTCAATGACAAATATGAACTTGACGGGCGGGATCCGAACGGCTGCGCCGGAGTCGCGTGGTGTTTCGGTAAGCATGACCGGCCGTGGCCTGAGCACAAGATTACCGGCAAAGTCAGACTTATGAATCAAAACGGCCTGAAACGTAAATTCGACGCAGAAAAATATATCGCAAAAATCAAGAAGCTTAAGGAGTTATTTTAAATTTCTTCTCATTTTTTGAGCGGTTTCTATTGTTTTTTGGGAAAAACACAGCTATTATTACAGTAAATTTGTGAGAATAATAATTGACTGAGGAATATAACTGACATGGCTCTTTCCGGAAAGGCGGCGCAAAAAAGCAAAACCATTCTTTATCTTGAGTTTATTCCGTTCGTCGTCCTGTATAATCTCATCCGCCTGATGCCGCTGAAAGTCGCATATTACGTATGCCGTTCCCTGTTCATACTTCTTTATCATATCGATCAGAAACATCTGAAGCGTTCAATGGAGCATCTCATGCATGCCGGGGTGGCCAAGACCCCGGAAGAAGCCAGGGAAATCGCTTACTGCATGTATAAGCACGGCGGCAGGCTTATCGTGGAACTTGCTAAGATCGAACAGCATTATTCTAAAGTCAATCTGACTTTTTCCGGGAACGAGCGGGCCTGGAAACAACTGCTCGGTTCCGGGAAAAGAAACATACCGGCAATAATCGTCACCGCCCACTACGGCAACTGGGAAGTTTCCGGCAAGTTCTGGACGGAACTCGCCGGCACCAAGCTCCTGACGGTCGTCCGGGCTTTTGACAATCCTTTGATCGGGAATTACGTCATGAAAATGCGCACCAACGACAAACATAAGGTCATCCCTAAAACCGACAGTCTGAAATATATGCTGAAAGCGCTGCGCTCTAACTATTCCATCGCGCTGCTGATGGATCAGCACGCTTCATCCCGGGAAGGCGTTGAAACCGTATTTTTCGGGCAGCCGGCCAGGACTCACGCTTCCGCGGCCCTGCTGCATTTGAAAACCGGAGTCCCGATCGCGCCGATGATCTTAAGATGCAAGGAAAAATTATTCCATTACGACGCCATTTTCGACGAACTGATCGAATACAAACCGACCGAAGATAAAGAAAAAGATATCCAGGTCGTCACCCAGATGTATACGAGCGCCCTTGAAAGACTTATCGCCCAGGATCCGAAACAATGGTTATGGGCGCACCGCCGCTGGCTGAACATAAACCGCAAACACGGCCGGCAGGAATCACAAAAAGCCGACGACCAGGAACGCGCAGCGAGTTTACAAACCGGCTGACGTGCTGAGTGTTGCGTGTTACGAAATGTTTTTAAGAAAAATGGCGGATGTAACCAGCGGGCAAAAGCGCTGGTCGTGCCTCTTGCTGGCGGAAAAAATAACCGTGTTAGTTGCGACTATTCAAAACAAAATCTTTGTCCAATCTTTATTAAGCAATGTCCGGCAAAATTTTATGGGACAGCTGTGATTCTAAATAAAACTTTCTATTTTTTCTTTGCAGACTTTTTCGGTTAGGTTACGGAGTTTTTTTACCCGTTTGGCGAGATATTCGAGTTCTTCTTTGGTGATTTTGTAGCCTTTCTTGTAGCGGGAATCGATATAGGCTCTCTGCAGCAAAGAAAAATGATGCTTTTCCGTTTCCGTTTTCCGGGGAAATATTTTTTTGTATTCCAGGTTCAGTGTGGAGGCGATATTGCCCAACTCTTCCAGATCATGCGTTTTGTGCTTATAACCGGTAAAAACCAGAGAAACTGTATGATAGAAACGTTCCGCCGCCTGATGAAGTTGAAAAGCGGCGTTTTTATATCTTTCCAAGTTAAAATTATGCTTGAAGTTATCAAAAAACTCTTCAGCGCTTTCAAACCATTCATCAAAATAATCCTGTGCCTGTTTTCCGGTTTCTTCAAGGTTTAATTTTCTTTTCCGGGACAGTTGTTTTCTTTTCGAGTCATAGAGCAGAACGCCTTCGCTTTTAATGTCGTTGAAAAAATAATTGCCTTCGGAAAGTTGCTGGTTTACAAAACCCGCACCTTCGTATATCGGGCTGACGGGGGTAAACAATCCCAAATCTTTTAAGTTTTCCGTAATGCCGTGAACAAATGAAGGATTGTCGGCTTGTTTATTTTGACTCAGAATGATCAGCAGGTCATAATCCGATTTGTATTCGTAGATGATCCCGTCTTCCACATAACGGTCGCGATGGACGTATTTTCCGGTCGCGTAACTGCCGAAAAGAATGATCATTTCCACTTCTTTATATTCAAGCAGGGTCTTGACAATCTTCTTTAATTCGTCTTTTTTGTTTTTCGGCAAATGTGACAGTGATTTCTTCATGCAGGAAATATACAGCCATCCTGAGTATAGGCAAGGTTGAAAAAGGAAATTATGGGTTCTTCTGCGCTTTGTGGCACAGACCCTGAAAAGTCAGAACCTTTACGGCGACTGAATAAGCTGACACTGGAACCGTTTTACGGCACGAAGTGCAGAAGATGCCAATTTTTCTATGAACTTGTCTCGTCGCCGTTATCGTAATCAAAAAATTCACAGCAATGAATATGCGTCGACGTCAATATATATATCCAGACCTTTGACCGGCTTGGAATTCAAAACCATGTGTCGCAACTGCTGGTGCAGAGTCTTCATCCGGCTGCCGCGGAAAATTATCAGGTAACGGTATTTGTCCTTGATGCGCTCTATCGGCGCCGGAGCCGGCTCCGTTACGATAATCCCTTTATGACAGAAGGGACGGAGGCGTTCCATGAAATCCAGTGCGCAGCGTCTGCACTGCGCCTGGTCGCCGGAACGGAAAAATACTGCCGTCAAATGTCCTTCCGGCGGATACCTGAGCATCCGGCGCGTTTCCATATCATACCGGTAAAAATTTCTGAAATCATGATTGACCGCATATCTGATGGTTTCGTTGTCGGGATTGTAAGTCTGGATGAGGACTTCGCCGCTGATGTCGCCGCGCCCGGCCCGGCCCGCAACCTGGGTGAGAAGCTGAAAAGTCCGTTCGCCGGAACGGAAGTCCGGAATATACAAAGCCTGGTCGGCGTTAAGCACCCCGACCAGGGTTACGTTGGGGAAATGCAGTCCCTTGGCAATCATCTGGGTGCCGACGAGAATATCTATATCGCCGCGTTTGAATTTGCTCAGGACATTCTCGTAGGAACTGCTCTTGCGCATCGTATCCGAGTCCATCCTGGCGATCCGCGCTTCCGGAAAAATAGCGGCGGCCATCGTCTCTATTTTCTCCGTTCCCGTACCGCTGTAGCGGATCTCGTCCGAATTGCATTTCGGGCAGCGGTGATAGGCCCTGATCACGTCCCCGCATAAATGGCAGGCCAGGCTTTCGCGGTTTTTATGGTAGGTATAAGCGATCGAGCACGAAGCGCATTCCG
>JAQUOK010000042.1 GCA_028717165.1 Victivallaceae bacterium
CAGGTCAATGGCCTTGTCCGGCAGGAAACGGTCCGAAATATACTTGTCGGAAAGCACCGCGGCAGCAATCAGCGCAGAATCCCTGAACTTTACGCCATGGTGAATTTCATAGCGTTCCTTGAGGCCGAGCAGAATCGAAACCGTATCCTCGACATTCGGCGGATTGACGATCACCGACTGGAAACGGCGTTCAAGGGCGGTGTCTTTTTCAATATACTTGCGGTATTCGTCCAAAGTCGTCGCGCCGATACAATGCAGTTCGCCGCGCGCCAGCCTCGGCTTCAGAAGATTGCCGGCATCCATCGAGCCTTCGCTCGCTCCGGCTCCGACCACCGTATGAAGTTCGTCTATAAACAGAATTATCTTACCGGCGGCGGAAGTGATCTCCTTCAGGACGGCTTTGAGCCTTTCCTCGAATTCGCCGCGATACTTGGCTCCGGCGATAAGCGCCCCCATATCCAGGGCGACCAAACGGCGGTCTTTCAGGCCCTCCGGCACATCGCCGCGAATTATGCGCAGGGCAAGGCCTTCGACGATCGCGGTCTTGCCGACACCGGGTTCGCCGATCAGCACCGGGTTGTTTTTCGTCCGGCGGGACAATATCTGGATAACCCGCCTTATTTCGTCATCCCTGCCGATAACCGGGTCGAGTTTATCCTGTTCCGCCATGGCAGTCAGGTCGCGCCCGTATTTTTCCAGCGCTTCGAATGTGGCTTCGGGATCCTGCGAGGTGACCCGCTGGTTTCCCCTTACCGCCTTGAGCGCGGCAAGCGCCTTGTCATGATCGACTCCGGCGTTCTTCAGGATTTTAGCGCACTCGCCGGAATCCAGCAGCGCGATAAAAAAATGTTCAACACTGACATAATCGTCCTTCATTTTTTCCGCTTCTTTCGCGGCTTTGATCAGCAGTTCGCTGAATTCACGGGACTGGTAAACCTGCCCCGCCCCGGAACCGCTGACCGACGGAATGGCCTTCAAAGCCTGTTCCGTATCCGCTTTGATGCGGGCGGGACTGACTTCCATTTTCCGCAGCAGCGAACCGATCAGGCCGTCTTCCTGATTCAGCAGGGCATAGAGAAAATGCACCGGTCGCAGTTCCTGCTGGCCGCGTTCGATAACTTCATTATGAGCGGCCTGTAACGCTTCGCGTGAACGATTAGTAAATTTTTCGATATTCATATATTGCCTCCATTAAATTTCAGTATGCAGTAATCAACTGTCACTTTCAGGTTGACAACTGACTGCTGTTTATTGAATTTAGCATTAAATATGCCAGTATTAAACAATGCCGGTCTGACGACCGGCGCTCCCGGCCTCTGTTTCTAAAAAAATACCCCGCGCAAACGGGGTATTTACTGAAATCAAAACAAGGTTTTCACGCTTCGATCTTGACTTTATGGACCTTGGCATGTTCATGCTTCGGCAGAGTCAGTTCCAAAACTCCGTTCTCAAGTTTCGCCTTGATATTCTCGACGTCCATCTGATCGGATATCTGGAAACTGCGTTTGTAACGTATGGTTTTGTCGCAGCGTTTCATGCCGGTATCCGCGGACAGTTCGAGTTCTCCGGACTCGACATTGACGGACAAACTGTCGGCCGCAGCCCCCGGTACATCCAGGATAAGCCTGATACCCCCATGGTCTTCAATGACATCCGCGGGCGGCGCGAAATCCATATATTCTGAAACTTTTTGCGGTACAGCCATAATTTCACCTCCGTTATTTGTTTATTAAAATTTTCTGCGCTTTTTCCGCTTCCATTTTCGGCATGGTGATAGTCAGTACGCCGTCGGCAAGTTTTGCTTTAACCTTGGGGCTTTTGACCTTAGCAGGGAGCTTGATAGACTCCTCAACCTTGCCGAAAGTGCGTTCCTGGTGCAGGAGCCTTTCGCCTTTGCCGAGCTTGGGCTGAGTACGCTCCGCACGCACCATCAGAAAATTGCTTACCACTTCAATTTCAATATTGTCCGCACTGTACCCGGGCAAAGCCATCTGAACGACGATATCTTTATCGCCTTCATTGAGGTTAATCTTCGGGTAGCTCGCTCTGAAGCGGTTGAAACCTTCACTGAGCTCGTCAAAGAGACTTATGAACTCTTTGTGGAGGTCGTTTACCGTTCGCCAGGGATGAAACAATCCCCAATTGTCGTTTCGTCTTGCTAACATATCAATACTCCTTTTTTTTGGGGCAATCGCCCCGGTTAATTTTTTTATGTCCTGATTGTTTGCAATTATGAAACAAGCAACAAGCGTGCCAGATTACTGTAAGGGTATTTTTTCCAATCCTCTTCCCTTAAGTAGAATATTATAGACGAAAAGCGCAATTTATTCAACTTCAAAGGTGCTTTTTAAATGCATTTTTCGGATATCCGGGTCAAATTGTCGCATTTTCCCTCTGTCACAGCCGGGCCATTTTGGCATAATGAATTTGAAATTCAAACTATATGTTTTATACTATAATAACATTATTTTCAACAAAATCAGTGTAGCTCAAGCGTCCCGCTTGAACATAACACAACCGAGACGGGAATGTTGGCTTTCGCTGCGCTCAGCCTCAGCCTACGCAAAGTGTGCTACATTTGAATTCATGCTAACGGAGCCGAAAAATGAAACGGGGCGATAAAGTAGACTGTCCGGCGTGCCGCAACCAGACTATCGTTAAGGAAAAAGTGGAAATGGACGGCTGGACGGTAGGAGAAAAGATATTTGTCTGCGCTCTCTGCGGCGCGAAAATCGGGGATATGAACGACGCCGAGTCAAAAGAAGATTCCGACAAAAAGGCAGTCAGCGGCCTGGCGGCGCTTTTCGATTCGGAACTGGAAAAAAAGCCGGTAATGACTGAAAATGAAGGCGACCGGCATTTCTGCAAATACTGCGAACATTATATTCCTCACGCCTTCGTTGAACGCTGCGACCTGCACCGGCGCGAAATTACGGCAATGCAAAGCTGTCCGGACTTTAAACAGAAAAAAACCACCGAAAATAAGGATAACTATCCCAGTGACCATAAAAAGCCCCTTTTCTGACAAAGCGGAACGCCTCGCCGCTTTCCGTGCTATCGATCTTTATCCGGTAATATCTTCTGAATTCACCAATGACCGCCCGGTTCTTGAAATTTTGCGGGCCGCGGCGCACGGCGGCGCAAAAATCGTTCAGCTCAGGGAAAAAAACAAGACGAAAGCGGAAATTTACGAACTCGCCCTCAAGTACCGGGAAATAACCGCCGAACACAAAATGCTGCTGATCATAAACGATCATGCGGATATCGCACTGGCCTGCGGGGCGGACGGAGTGCATCTGGGGCAGGACGACCTGCCGCTTGCCGCCGCCCGGGAAATCTGCGGTGACTTATTGCTGGGGTCTTCGACACATAACCCGGAAGAAGCGGAAAAAGCCGTACTGGAAGGCGCCGACTATATAAACATCGGGCCGATCTATCCCACCGGCACCAAAGCAGTTTCCTGCGGGACGGTCGGTACCGCCATGCTGAAAAAAATAACGTCCGGCTTAGGCATTCCCTTTACCGTCATGGGCGGCATAAAGGCGAAACACATTCCGGAACTGTTTACCGCCGGCGCAACCCGGATAGCAATGGTAACCGAAATAACCCAAGCCGATGACGTTTGCGCTAAAGTAAAAGAATTGCGTTCACTATGGAAAACCCCTTAACCCTTAACACTATTTTTAATGATAAAGCCTATTTCAAATATTAATGATGCTATTGAGAACAGCCTGGAACCGGATTTCGAAGCGGCGCCTTTCACTGATGCTGATGAGGAGTTCGAGCAGGAAGCCGAAACGGAAAAACTGCACGGTCTGGAAATAATCAGTTCAACCGCAAAATTCTTTGAAGCCGACGGCCCCTTAAAAAGCTCGGAACGCTTTGGAGGACGGCCGTACGAACACCGCCCGCAACAGGCCGACATGGCGGTGAAAATCGCGGAAACTTTGACCGGCAGGCATAATCTCTGCGTGGAAGCGCCAACCGGCGTCGGCAAAAGTTTTGCTTATCTGATCCCGCTTATTTATTATTCAAAGATAAGTCCGAAACCTTCCATCGTATCTACCGAAACCATCAACTTGCAGGAACAGCTCGTTCGCAAGGATATTCCCCTGCTCCAGAAAATAACCGGAATCGAATTCAAAGCGTCCCTGGCCAAAGGCCGCAATAATTATTTATGCCGGCGGCGGCTGGCGCTGGCGACCGGAGACCGCCGGGACGAATATTTGCCCTTAGCTTCGCTGTCCCTGGAAATGGAACGCATCAATAAATGGGCTGAAAACAGCAGTGACGGCGACCGGGATTCCATCGACTTCAGGATAGATCAGGTTTCCTGGAGCTATGTCTGCTGCGAAGCCGGAAACTGCCTGGGACCGAAATGCGGCTCGTTCCGCAACTGCTACTACTGGCGGGCGCGCCGGGAATGGGAAGACGCGGACATCGTCGTCGCCAATCACGCCATGTTCTTTACCGACCTGAAAATAAAATTCATCGAAGGCCAGGAACAGAACCTGCTGCCGGAATATTCCGCGGTCGTGATCGACGAAGCCCATACTCTGGAAAACAACGCCGCCGAATACCTCGGACTGCGCATCAACAGCAACGGCGTGATAAGCTTCCTGAACCGCCTGTTCAATCCCGATAATGCCAAGGGCCTGCTCATGCGCGGCGGCGCAGAGGCATTGCAATTGCGGGAAACCGTCGCCAATCTGAAAGACGACGTTATGCGTTTTTTCAGTCAGTTTGAACAATACCTGCTCGAACGCAACGATACGATATTCCGGCTGCGCCAGCCGGGGCTTTTTCCCAATCCCTTAAGCGGAAAACTGGCGGCGCTGCAGGACACGCTTCAGGATTATATAAAAATCAAGGAAGATAAGGATTACCGCACCGAACTCGAAGCGCAGGGTCAGAAATGCGACGCTTACGCCGCCGGAATCGCCGATTTTATAAATATGTCGTTTGCCGACAGCGTCTACTGGCTGGAAGACGGCCGTTCCGGAATCACCATTCAGGCGGCCCCTCTGAACATAAGCGAACTGCTTCAGGAAACCCTGTTCAAAAAAAGCTTTCCCGTCATCCTGACCAGCGCCACGCTGACCGTAAATAAGAAATTCGATTATTATCGGGAACGGGTCGGTTTCATGGACGGCCAGGAACTCCGGCTGGACAGTCCTTTCGATCCGAAACAGGTACGGGTATACCTGCCGCGCGAAATGCCGGATCCGGCCCACAAGGATTATGCCGCCGCCCTCGTTGAGCAGATCCCCCGTTTCATTTCGATTACCCAGGGTAAGGCTTTTGTCCTCTTCACCAGCTATCAGATGCTGCGCTACTGCGCCGACAATCTGCGCGATTTTTTCGAGACAAACGAAATAACTCTCCTGATCCAGGGCGAATCGCTTAACCGTTCCGCCATGCTGAAGGAATTTAAAAGGGACATTCATTCGGTTATTTTCGGAACCGACAGCTTCTGGACCGGGGTAGACGTTCCCGGCGAAGCCTTGAGCCACGTAATCGTCACCAAATTGCCGTTCGCGGTACCGACGCATCCGCTGATCGAAGCCCGCGGAGAAAGGCTGGAAGCGGCAAACCGGAACTCGTTCATGCACTACTCCCTGCCCGAAGCCGTGCTTAAATTCCGCCAGGGCGTCGGACGTTTAATACGAAGCCGGACGGATACCGGCATTATAACGATCCTGGACAAACGGGTAAGTTCAAAACGGTACGGCAGGTACTTTATCGATTCCCTGCCGGCTTACCCGGTGAAATACTTTTGAAAATGAAGAATGAAAAATGAAGGATTAGTAAATATCGGAACAGATAAAATGCATGACCGTAAAAACGAAATCCCTTTATATGAAAAAATTCTGAATTCGCCGAGCCTGCTCGGACTTCTGAGCTTCTTTTTTATGGTGATCCTGAATTTTTCCTGCCTTAACAATCCGCCTTACTGGGACGACATTCTCGGACTGCATAACCAGGCAATATGGCTGGCGAAAAACAATTTTAACATAATTGAACTCTGGAAGCCGGAACACTGCGATTCAAATGTCTACAAGTTCGGCATTATCCCTTATTTTTACGGAATGCTTTATACTTTCTTCTCCCCGACAACCGTCCATGTTATCGGGCATTTGTTCAATATCGCCTGCCTGGCGCTGGTCTTCGGGCTGAGCTATTCCATCCTGCGCAAATTCGGCGTTCTTTCGTGGTGGGCTCTGCTCTGGTGCATCGCCGCCATGTGCGAACCGGTCATGGCCGGACGGATTACCGCCCTGGGCCAGGAATGCCCCGTACTCTGCGCGACTATCCTGTGCATTTATTTCCTGGCGGACAAAAAATATCGGCTCGGATTCCTGTTCATTATTATCGCGGTACTGTGCAAGACCACCGCCGTTAATTTAGTTGCCGCGTTCATAATCTGGCTGTTCGCGGATATCTGCCTTTCCGGAAGCGACTGGCGGCAGCGTCTGAAAAAGTATTGTCCGTTTTTCATAGGCGCCATACTCCTTGTCGGACTCTCCATGTTTGAACGCTTTGGCGCCCACGACGACCTCCTCAGCGGCAAGATCGTTATGGGGAAATGGTTCGACACTCTGGATTTCCATTTCAGATACCTGCTGCCGATACAGTTTGCCGCGCTGTTGATCATGGCGGTTATCGCTGTTGCCAAAGGAATCATCGTAATAAAAAACAAAACCTTGTTCAAACTGCCGGAAAAAGATAAAATATCGCTTCTGATATTAATAATGACCGGCGGCTTCTGGGTGTCCTACGCCATATATAACTGTCCGCTGCCGCGTTACACGGCGTTTATCGTTTTCCCGATGTATATTTTCATCGCCCTGAACACATTTTCCGAAAAGAAATACCTGACCAGCATATTGGCGCTCTTTCTTATGATTACCGGTATTCTCAATACGAACGGTTTCTTTTATCTGAAGCTGCCCAACCGTTTCCGGCGTTCCGGAGAATATCTTGAAAGGAGCCGCGAATACCTGAATGACCTGTGGGAAAACCAGAATGCCTGCAAGCTTCTGGAAACCCGATATTTCAATCGCCCGATCGTCGCGAAATGGCCATTCCTGCAAATGCTGACCATTCCGGAAATGGGCTATGTATCCCAGGCCCTGCCGAACGTTTACGCCGCCTGTCCGCCGATAAATTATGCGCAAACCAAAATTTATGACCCGAAAGCCAAAATGCCGGACAATACCATTTACGTATTCGGTTTCAACAGTCTGGAGGCCTGGACAAAATTCGGTCCGTACCTGTTGCCGGATCTTAAGAAAAAGTATAAAATCATCCTGAAAAACCAAATCCGGGACGGCTGGCTCGTTATCTATGAAAAAGAGCCGGAACGTTCAGCTAAGTGAATTGATGTAGAGTTTCTTGTATTTGACGAAATATCCCAGGCCAGACCAAATGGTTATCAGGGCCAGAAGACAAAGGAAAAACAGCCATATCGACCAGGCGGACACCCCGGCAATAAGCGCAGTACGCAAATCAAAGACGCCTATCCATGAAAGCCCGCCAATCCCGATCATTATCATTTGCAGGGCGGTTTTGATCTTTCCCCATATATCCGCGGCGATCAGTTCCGATTCCTTGAGAGCCAGCATGCGAAGCCCGGTAACCAGAAACTCGCGTGAAATGATCACTACCGCGACCCAGGCTGGCAGGAGTTGATACTGTACCAGGATGAGCATTATACCGGTAACGAATATCTTATCCGCCAGCGGATCCATCAGTTTGCCGAAATCCGTGATCTGGTTAAGTTTCCGGGCCAGATAGCCATCCAGCAGATCGGTCAGCGCCGCAACCACGGCTACCGCAAATGCTACAACCCGGAGGGTATGGATTCTGTTGAACATTTCTATCTTCCCGTCCGCGTTGGCGGCAAGAATGATAAAAATGAAAATCAGAATAATTCTGGTTAAGGTCAGTGCGTTAGGAAAATTCATTTTTACCTTTTATTTATTTTTCAGCCCGGCCGTCAGTTCGTATGTGTCGGCTCCGGTAATAAGCGTTTTGCATATTTGTCCCGGCGCTAAACTAAAAACGTCCGGCATCACGACAATATTATCAATTTCCGGGGCATCCATATACGTTCTGCCAAGCGTTCCGGAATCTTCAACAAAATCAACAATAACATCAAATTCGCGTCCGACAAGTGAATTATTCTTTTTTAATGCTATTTTTGCCTGAATTTCCATTATTTCGGCGGCCCGCTCTTCCGCCAGCGCCGCCGGGACCTGATCCGGGAAGCCGGCCGCCGGAGTCTCCGGTTCGGGAAAATAGCTGAACACCCCCAGGCGTTCGAATTCCTGTTCAAGGACAAAATCCTTCAGCAGTTTAAAGTCATCGGCGGTTTCTCCGGGCAGCCCGGTAATGAAAGTGGTTCTGAGTGCCAGATGCGGAATTTCCGCCCGCATATCCGCCAGCAGTTCCCGTGCAGCCGCTTCCGAAATATGCCGCCGCATGCTTTTGAGCAGTTTATCGGAAATGTGCTGCAGCGGTATATCGACATAAGGTATCACGTGCCTGGAACCGGCAATGGTTTCAATCAGTTTCCGCGAAAAATGGGCCGGATGCGTATAAAGCAGGCGGATCCAGAAAATTCCCGGCAATTTGTCGAGTTCAGTCAGCAGCGCGGATAAATCCCCCCCGCCTCCGCGGTCAGCGCCGAAAGCGGTAATGTCCTGCGCCATCAGGAGCAATTCGGAAGCGCCGTTATTCAAAGCAGTCACGGCTTCCGCAACAACCGACCCGATAAGACGGCTGCGCAGATTTCCCCGGATATCCGGGATGGCGCAATACGAACAGCGGTTATTGCAGCCGTCGGCAATCTTCAGATAAGCGATATGCGGCAGGGTAAGCTGAAGACGCGGGGTTTTCTCGTCATAAAGAAATAACGGAACGTTAGTACTCTGATAACCGGATTCATTATTTTTCAGCAGTCCGGCGATGTCCGGGATCCGGTCAACGCCCAGCCAGAGATCAACTTCCGGGAATCGCTCCCGCCAGGAACCGGTTCTGTCCCACTGGACAAGGCAGCCGGCAACAACTATCCGGCGCTGTTCGGGAGCCCGCGTTTTCCATGTCCGCGCATCCTCAATCGCCGCCTCGGTTTCAGAACGCGCCGGCGGAATAAAAGCACAGGTATTGATCAGATAGATATCAGCCTGCGCCGGATCCATGGACAGGCAGAAGCCGCTGCTTAGCAGAACTCCGGTCATGACCTCCGTGTCAACCAGATTTTTTGGGCAGCCGAGGCTGACTACATAGACAACGCCCTCAGGCTCCGGTAACTGTTGCTCAGTACGTTTTCTTCCGCTTCTGCTCATCGCCGCTCCGAAAATTTCGAGTTCCGAAGAACAAAATTAACCGTCTCATCGTCGGGGGCTATGACCGCATACGAACGCAGTTTCCAGCGTTCGCGACAGTCAGGGGCAAGCTCGAAAAAATCATCATTCACCACGCCTGTAAGTTTCTTCCCGTGACCCGTCCGCGAAACGATGGCGGAACGTTCCATTATCGCCAGCGAAGCGGCTATATCCCACAAGTTTAAAGACGCGATATAGGCGAGAATTTTTCCGGTAAACAAACAGTATAACGAAGCCACGCAGCCGCTCCAGGAAAATATCTGGTTTGACATGGTAAAGAGGCCGCTTTTAACGCTCTGCTGGGATACGCAGATAACGCTTTCGGGACTCAGCGGGCGCAGCTTGAATTCAAAATCCTCCGGTTCCCCGCCGCCGCGCATGTCGGCACAGCGCCGCACCTTGTTACCGTCCGTAAACAGACAGTCATTCTGCGGCGGCAGATAAACGGCGCCTTCCTTTATTACGCCGTTCTCCATAAAAGCAACGGATATTCCCCAGGCCGGCAGGCCTATCGAATAAGGCGCCGTACCGTCAATCGGATCAACCACCCAGGCGGTACCGTGCAGGGCATTCTGAATATATTCTTCGGAGCGGCTTTTCACCGTCTCCTCGCCGATCAGGTAGACGCCATCTCCCGGACGGTCGAATTCTTCCGCCAGTTTTTCTTCAATCGCCTTGTCTGCGGCGGTAACAATTGATTTATCGGCCTTTATTTCCATTGGCGGATCGTCGTAATAACGCAAGGCGATCTCCCCGCATTCCCGTAATAACGGCAGTAATTTTCGGATATCCCAGTTTTTCATAAGCACCTTGAACGTTTGTTATAAAGTAAATATTAAAGCTAATGCCGGAAACAGTTTTTTTCAAGCGTCCAATGAAAAAGCCTGCCGGTAACGCCGCGGCGACATCCCGGTCAGTTTTTTGAAACGGCGGGAAAAGTGATACTGGTCCACATAACCAAGACGTTGCGCAATTTCCGTGACTTTCAGGCGTCTGGACTTCAGCAGTTCCCCGGCCTTCTGCATCTTCAAACGATCTATATAAATCTTCGGCAACATGCCGGTACGCCGGAAAAACAGGCGACGGAACTGGTCGTCGCTCAAATTGCAGAATTCAGCCATCTCCTCTACCGTCCACCAGCGTTCAGTCTGCTCCTTGACGGCGGCAATGAGCCTGTCCACAGCCGAATCCGGCCCGGCCGCCGTCAAACGCCGGCTTTCATTATAAATATCCACCAGAAGCTTCTGCAAAGCGATATTGGCGTTTATCTGCGAATCCGCCGCCGGGTCCCGCAGAAGCTTTATTACGGGCAGCAGACGACGGCCCTCACCGAAATCAAATACTCCGTCCCTGACTATTCCGGCTTTATGCAGCATATCGACAACCGGCCCGCAGAACTGAAGCGAATCCTCGACATAAGGCTTCCCGTCGATTCCGCCGTAACGGTTCAGGGTTCCGGGACAGATTATTATACATTGCCCGGCTTTAACTTCATATTCCCGCTCCGGTTCCAGCCACAAACGCCCAGCCCCCTGGTGCATATGGGAAATAGAATAAAACTCGAAATAACGAGCCCGGCACCTGAGAAAAGAATCCGGCGCAGTAGTATTCTCAACTCCGCCCCCGATAAGCCACAAACCGTAATCACGGTGTATCTGCTGAATGCCTTTCGGCGCCCGGTGGACTTCGTACTTATCCGCCGCAATCGGTCTTTTGATTTTTTCAAGCATAACGTACCCCGACAACTTAAACAGTCATTAATAATGCGGTTTTTATCCATTTTATTTATATCTCAAACGTATTATAATATAATGCAGTTACCTGTTTTTAACAAATTAACGGAATTCATAAAATGTCTGAAAAAGCAAAAAAAATAAACGTGGCGGTAATTTCCGCAGGCGCCCGCGGCTCCGGCGTAACTAACAATTTACTGCGGGATTCGAACGGTAATGTAAAAGTAGCATCGGTATTCGACCCCGACAAAAAACAGTGTCAAAAAGCCATTGAAACCTGGCATTCCCCGGAAACCGTAATCTGCGAAAGTTATCAGGAGGCGATCAACACCCCGGGCGTAAAATGGGTACTGGTATTTTCCCCGAACGCGTTTCACAAAGAACACATTCTGGCAGGGTTTGCGGCCGGCAAAAACGTTTTTTCAGAAAAACCGCTCGCAACCACCATCGAAGACTGTCAGGAAATATTTGATGCCCACCGTAAATCAGGACTGCTTTTCGCCACCGGTTTTGTCCTGCGCTACTCCAAACTTTACCGCAAGGCCAAAGAACTGCTCGTTTCCGGCAAACTCGGCAAAATTCTCAGTATTGACGCCAATGAAAACATCGCCCCGGCCCACGGCGGTTACATTATGATGAACTGGCGGCGCCTGAGCAAACTTGCCGGGCCGCATATTCTCGAAAAATGCTGTCACGACCTGGACCTGATAAACTGGTTCTGCGAAAGCCTGCCGAGTAAAATTGCTTCATTCGGCGGACGTGATTATTTTGTCCCGGAAAATCAGCACCATATGGAAAAATATGGTAAAAATACATTCGCATCCTGGCACGATCCG